>CBDUMB010000001.1:0-28603 GCA_965368205.1 uncultured Pseudomonadaceae bacterium
ACACGCGTGCGCGGCGCGTTTAATCCCCTCTGTCCCATGGCAATGTGCCGCAACCGGTAAATTCAATGCGTGTGCTGAGGCAACCAGTGCGGATAAAGTGGCTTGGGAGAATTGTGCATCTGCAGGCTGGCTGCCTTTGGTCATGCGACCGCCGGTGGCCATGATTTTGATCAGATCAACACCATGGTTTACCTGCCGCTGAAGTACCTTGTGAGCTTGCGCCGCGGTGGCGGCATGACCGCCCCAGAAATGGCAATGCCCAAGTGGTGTTGTGATGGGCTGCCCAGCGCAAATTAATCGCGGGCCGGTTGTGTGTCCGGCTGCAATATCGTCGCGTAAAGCCAGTTCAAACCAGGCGCCGCCGCCTAAGTCTCTTGCCGTTGTGATGCCTGCAGCTGCCATCTTCGCCGCTCTTTCACGCATCAGAGGAATGACCGTGGCCTGGGTTTTTTCTGGCGGGTCTGTCTCGTCAGGATTAAGTTCCAGATGCACGTGGGCGTCGATCAGGCCGGGTATGAGTGTCAGCCCAGCGCAACTGATCGCCGGATCTGAAACATGGGCGTCAGCGCGTTCGCCGACAAAGGTAATGTAGCCGGCCTGGAACTGTAGCGTATCTGCGTCGATAAGCTTGTCACCGTCCCAGATGGTTAAGTCTGTGAGGGTGACGGTTCTGTCAAAATCGCTCAAAAGATCTATCCATAGATAACGCCAGGCAGCCATGTGGCGAGTGACGGCCAGGCCAGTAACACGCCCAGCAAAATCAGCTGCATGATAATAAATGGCACTACGCCGCGATAAATCGCAGTGGTGGGGACTTCTGGTGGTGTAACCCCACGCAGATAGAAAAGCGCAAAGCCGAACGGTGGGGTAAGGAACGAAGTCTGCAGGTTGACGGCAATCAGCACGCCGAGCCAGATAGGGTCTATGCCCATCGCCAGCAGCACAGGCCCGACGATAGGTACAACAACAAAAGTAATTTCAATGAAATCCAGGATGAACCCCAGCAGGAAAATCGCCAGCATGACAATTGCCAGGGCTCCCCACATGCCACCCGGCATATTCTCGAACCAGGTATGCACCAGGTCGTCACCCCCATAACCGCGAAATACTAACGAGAAGATAGAGGCGCCGATCAGAATGAAAAACACCATGGCAGTGGTTGAGAGGGTTGAATCGCATACTTCTCCCAGCATCCTGATGGTGCAGCGCCGATAAGCCAATGCGAGAATCAACGCACCAACCGCGCCAACGCCGGCGGCTTCGGTGGGTGTGGCCCAGCCACCCAGAATTGAACCTAAAACCGCCACAATCAGCGTTAAAGGTGGCAGCAGGCTGGACAGAGTTTGCATGAGATTGATGTCTGGCGCGTCGTCGGCTGCAGCAGCCGGCATTGAGTCCGGGTCAAAGAAACCTTTGCCGATCACGTACATCAGATAAAACCCTACCAGGAGCAGCCCCGGCATCAGAGCACCGGCAAACAGGTCGCCCACAGAAACCGCCTTTGGTGCGAAGATACCCATGTTCAATTGCGCTTGTTGATAAGCGTTTGATAACACGTCACCCAGCAGTACCAGGGCGATAGACGGCGGAATAATCTGCCCAAGGGTGCCGGTTGCGCAGATTGTGCCGGTGGCCAATGATGGTTTGTAACCCTGTTTGAGCATTGTCGGCAATGACATCAGACCCATAGTGACGACGGTAGCGCCCACAATGCCGGTACTGGCAGCCATTAACATACCGACCAGCACCACGGTAATGGCAAGACCGCCGCGAAACTGCCGTAGCAAGCTGGACAGGCTCTCCAGCAAACCTTCAGCCAGGCGTGTTTTCTCGAGCATCACACCCATGAACACAAACAGCGGCACCGCCACAAGTGTCTGGTTGGTGATGGTGCCAAACAAACGACCTGGCATGAAACCCAGATCCCCAATGGAAAAGGCACCTGTGAGGATGCCACCCAGTGCAAACAGCAGTGCTACCCCGCCCAGGGTTAAAGCCACAGGATAGCCGGCCAACAAGGCGGCAAACGTCACTGCGAACATGGCAATAGGCGTGTAGTCCACCTCAGAGTTTCCCGGCAGACGGTAGCAGCCGTTTAGCAATCTCGCTGAGCCCCTGTAAAAACAGGAGTGCCGCCATCAGCGGCATCAGGGTTTTCAGCAGGAATACAGCCGGCACGCCCCCTACTTCGGTACTGCCTTCCAGAACCCGCCAACTCGCAGCCACATAGGGCAGACTGGTCAAAAATATGAAAGCGCTGACGGGTAACAGCAGCAGCAGATGGCCACCAGCGTCGACCCAGTTTTTATGTTTCTGGTTGAGCCGACTGTAAATCAGGTCAACTCTTACATGCCCATCTGTGCGGAGGATGAAAGGTATAGCCAGCATGAACAGGATGCCGTGCATGTACATGACACTCTCCTGCAGAAAAATAGCACCGACCCCAAACAGGTAACGCAACACAACAATGGTGACGGTGACAAGAACCATAAACAGGGCCAGCCAACGGATGGTCAGCGCAACGCGTTGATTAAGCCCGTCAATTGCGCGTATCAGGAACAGCACGACGTATTTACAGCCCCGGCTGGTGTATGGCCAGCTCCAGCACTGTGCCGATAAACAAAGCAAAACCAGCGTTTATGTTATTTTTGAAGGCGGCAAAACACCCATCTTTCTCGCGGTTACGGATAAGGTATTGCTGATAGCCGAACAGCGCGGAGCACACCAGTAGCCCAACATAGTAAAAATGTTGATAACCCAGTTGCAGACCTACCAGCAAAAATGACACAAGAGCGCTGATCTGCAGAATACCAATCATGATCCGATCAAGGTCGCCAAACAGAATCGCGGTGCTTTTTATGCCCACTTTCAGATCATCGTCCCGGTCCACCATGGCGTACATCGTATCGTAGGCCACAATCCATAACAGGCTGCCGACAAACATGACGCCAGCAGTATTGGTGAGCCCCTGATCGGTGGCGGTCCAGGCCATCAGAATGCCCCAGCTGAATGCGATACCCAGCACAACCTGAGGCAGATGGGTCCATCTTTTCATGAACGGATAAGCGGCAGCGACCAGTAAACCGCCGACGGCAAGCAGTTGCGTTGCTCGGTTAAGGAATAACACCAGCAACCCGGCAGCCATACATAAGCCGGTAAACAGCAGTAACGCGTCTCGGTGTTTGATCTGACCAGTTGCTAAAGGACGGTCCTGGGTACGTTTCACCTGCCCGTCTACATGTCTGTCCGCATAGTCGTTAATGACACAACCCGCGGAGCGCATAAGAAATGTGCCAAGGGTAAAGATAATGATCAACGAAACCGGCGGTACGCCTCCGGCGGCCATCCACAGCGCAGCCAGAGTTGGCCACAGCAGCAGCAGGCTGCCGACCGGACGGTCGAGGCGCATGAGTTTGAGATAGTCCTGCAGGTTAATCGACAGCATCTTCCGGGTGCATGGGTAAAAAACTAACCGCGAGTGTAGATCTTTCCCCCCAAGCAATCTATTGCGAGGGCACGTTACCAAGCTATTGCGCGGGACAGCCGAAGGTATCAGGTAGGGCAATGCCTGCCGCGCATTGATTTTTGCAGGGCTAGCAAGTAGTTTACTGCGCCTTGTGAAACCTGTAGCCGGAGCTAAAGAAGCGTCCATGAAGAAGTGGCAATGTATTGTCTGTGGCTGGATCTATGATGAAGCCGAAGGCTGTGAAGAAGAAAGTATTGCACCGGGCACTGCCTGGGAAAATGTACCCGAAGATTTTGTCTGCCCTGAGTGTGGGGTTAGCAAAGAAGACTTCGAAATGATAGAAGTGGGGTAACCCAGTGTTGCGATCACAACGTGATGTTCGCGTTTGATCGAATCTGCTCGCTGGCTACTCGTCTAAACACCCGCGGAGCGACCATATGAACCTGACTTCACGCATTTTGATAGGTATGGGTACGGGGTTGCTGCTGGGTGCTTTCCTGCAGTGGTTGAGTCTGCCGGACGACCACTTCATCAGTACATATTTTACCTTCGGCCTGATTGACGCCGGCGGTGATCTTTTTATCACCCTGTTAAAAATGATGGTTGTACCTCTGGTACTGGTGTCGTTGACCTGTGGTGCAGCCAGCCTTGGCGCAACAGGTAAAGTGGGCCGTCTTGGCGGTAAGACGATTGGACTGTATCTGATAACCACTGCGGCTGCGGTGACCCTTGCACTGAGCCTGGCCCTGATTATCAATCCAGGTCTGAGCGCCAGTGACCAGGGCGTGGCGGAGGCCACAGGTTTTGTTGCCAACGAAGCACCCAGTATTAAAGATACCCTGGTTAACATCATTCCCAGTAACCCGATTACCGCCATGGCCGAAGGCAAGATGCTCCAGGTGATTGCGTTTGCCGTATTGTTAGGCCTGGCGATGAGCAAAACCGGCGAAGCTGGCGCCAGAGTGCTGGCTGTGTTCAACGATCTCAACAGCATTATCATGAAGCTGGTGACCATGTTGATCCAACTGGCCCCCTACGGGGTGTTCTGCCTCATGGTCACTCTGGGTGTCACCGTGGGCTTGAACGAGATCACCAAGCTCCTCGCGTATTTCTTAACAGTTGTGTTGGCCCTGCTGCTGCACATGACCCTGGTCTACCCGGCACTGTTGCGCTTCCTTGCCGGCCTCAACCCAATCACGTATCTGAAAAAAATGCGTGAGCCGATGTTGGTTGCGTTCTCCAGCTCATCCAGTGGCGCAACACTGCCAGTGACCTTGCGCACGGTGGAAAAGCGTTTGGGTGTCAGTAATAACGTCGCGTCTTTTGCGGTGCCTCTGGGCGCCACTATAAATATGGATGGCACCGCCATCATGCAGGGTGTCGCGACGGTGTTTATTGCCCAGTTTTATGGATATGCCCTGGGTCCTGAGCAATTATTGATGGTGATTCTGACCGCCACACTGGCCTCTATTGGTACCGCTGCGGTTCCTGGTGTTGGCCTGATCATGCTGGCGATGGTGTTGGGTCAGGTGGGTTTGCCGCTTGAAGGTATAGGCCTGATCATTGGTGTTGATCGTCTGTTAGATATGATGCGCACCGCGGTGAATGTCACCGGCGACGGAGCGGTCGCGACAATTGTTGCCAAGAGTGAAGGCGAACTCGATCTCGATGTGTTCCATGACCCGGAAGCGGGTTGGGTGATCGAGCCAGACCCGCACTAAGCAGGCTGGCCACATCCCTTGAGGATCACTGTCCCAGTGAGAAGGCCAGATCGCTGAGCTCATTCTGGGCAGACAGAATCACTTCAGCAACTTCAGCAATACCCGGTTCGCTGATGCCCATCTGCGTGGCAGTGGCCAGCGAATCTTCATGCAGTCCATCGGGTCCATAACAAAGCAGATCCTGGGCTAATCGCAGCAACGCGACATGGTCCTGATGTTCTCCGACGTAGCCGCCCACATTCTGAAAGCGAATGGCGGTGGTGATTTCTTCAGGCAGGTCCCAAAGCTCAAGCAGGGTTGCGGCCAGAACTTCGCGATTGACGTGTAATACATGCTGGTCAATTTCGGGGTAGCCTATGGATGGATTAGCTTCCTGGATACGGCAGATACTGGCGTATTGCGGTGGAAACACGTGCCCCACAACCAGGGTGCCAAAGTTACTCAATAATCCCGTCAGATAGCCTGTGCCCGGATTGATCTGCTTGTCTTTAGCCGCTTGTCTGGACAGCGCTTCAACAGTTGCGGCGCTATACACCGCGTCCAGCCAGTAAGGGCTGGCGCCGGAGACATGACTTTCCGGCAGCTTGAGGCTATCGCCGATGGCCATGCCCAGAGCCATGTTAAATACCATGTCAAAGCCGAGCACACGCATGATCGCATCGTTTAAAGTTTTTGAGGGTGTTGGTGTGCCGTAGAAAGCTGAATTGGCCCAACCCATGATGCGTGCGGCAATGGCCGGATCAGATTCAATGATCGTCACAATATCGTTCAGATCGAACATCGGGTCTTCCGCCAGCGCGATAATCCGTTGGGCGGTTTCCGGCAAAGGCGGTATCGCCAGAGTTTCGTCCAGGCGCGCTTCTATCCGTCTGGCGGTAAAAGAATGCACCGCACGCTCGATGTCCTGTTGATCCTGTTCTTTATTAGCCGGTGTGCCCGTCAGAGTGCTGGTGAACTGGGTTTCAAATGATGCGTGATTCAGGCACATCTGATGTAATTGAGCACCAGTGGCTCGCACATATTGCCCGGGCACTTCTGTAGCCAGAGCAATGACAGATTTCTCTTTAAGCTGACTGTCGACAATCGACGGGAAACCGTAGAAGCCCGGAATAGCGCACACGCTGGCGTTCTCCGCCTGGGGTACGTGGCGTACTTCCCGTGCGGTGCTGACTCGGATAGGTTCCGGATCCACCAGGGCAATTTCCGGCGCGACCACCTGTATCTGGCCTTTGTTGTCGCCGCAGAACAACGCGCGTACGCGTTGTTCACCAGGAGGGTTTGGATACAGGGGCATTTGATCTACAGGTGTGTCCATATACTCGATTCGTGAAGGCTCAGCTTAAGTATAGGAAAGCTGGCTTCGCGTGGTAGACGAGTTAGCGGACCTGGTTCACACGTTGAGATGTCCGGAGTCAGCCGGTGCCCAGGCGGCGAGCAGCTGCGTCATTTTTTCGGCGTCGGATGAACCGGCAGGCGCCTGCAGCAGCGCATCACAACTGCGTATTACTCTGGGCATCAGATGGGCATGTAACCCCAGGTCAGCAACACGAAAGCTCTGTTCACCGGCCTGTCGTGTCCCAAGAATATCGCCAGGACCGCGTAGTTTGAGGTCCTGCTCTGCCAGATAGAATCCGTCCTGGCTTTCACGCATGGCGGTTAAACGGGTTTTAGCAGCTTTGCTTAATCCCTGGCTGAACAGCAGATAACAGTGGCTGGCCAGGGTGCCGCGCCCTACCCGACCTCGAAGCTGATGCAGTTGAGCCAGACCCAGGCGGTCTGCATCTTCCATCACCATCAGCGTTGCATTCGGCACATCGACCCCCACTTCAACTACGGTGGTGGCCACCAGCAGGTCAAGTTGGTGAGCTTTAAAGGCCTGCATGACAGAAATTTTTTCATCGCTTTTCATCCGCCCGTGCAGCAGCCCGACACGAAATGCGGGTAAAGCTTCGGTCAGGGCCTGATACATGTGTTCGGCAGAAACTGCGTCCAGGTCATCCGAATCTTCGATCAACGTACACACCCAATATGCCTGCTGTCCCTGGCTTAAGGCTCTGGCCACCTGCTCCACAACCTGGCCGCGTTTGCTCGCCTCAACGGTGTGGGTTGTGATGGGTTGGCGCCCCTTGGGTAGTTCATCGATGACGGAAACGTCCATATCCGCATACAACGCCATGGTTAAGGTGCGTGGTATAGGGGTCGCGGTCATGACCAGCTGGTGTGGTTGTCTGCCGTTTGCGGCTTTGTTCTGCAGCGCCATACGTTGATGCACGCCAAACCGATGCTGCTCATCAATGATCGAAAGGGCCAGCCGGTCAAATGTCACTGCGCGCTGAAACAGGGCATGTGTGCCGATGACCACCTGGGCATCACCGGACGCAATGTCAGCCAGCCGCTCTTTCTGCAGTTTCGCCGGAAGCTGCCCGGTTAACAGCACAACACGTATGTTCAGCGGTGACAGCCAGGCGGAAAAATTCAAATAATGTTGTTCTGCGAGCAGCTCAGTAGGTGCCATCAAAGCGGTCTGGCTGTTGTGTTCTGCTGCGCGTATCGCCGCAAACGCCGCTATAACTGTCTTGCCTGAGCCTACATCGCCCTGCACCAGACGTAGCATGGGCACCGGCTTTTCCAGATCGGTTAATACTTCTTTGACCACCTTTGCCTGCGCTCTGGTGAGCCGGAAACCCAGGTTCTGCAGCAGCATACGACCAAGACCGATTGCCTGGCCCAATGCAATGGCGCTCTCCTGCTGGCGCTTGAGTGCACGACCTTTCATCACCAGGTAGTAGGCACACAACTCATCAAAAGCAATGTCTTCCTGCACCGCCTCAATTTCGTGTAACGCGGTGCCCGCTGGCGGCTGATGTAAAAACTGCAGTTTGCTGAACGGCGTGCCGGCGATATCCGGCCACTCGAGCCGGCACAAACTGGCGATCAGATTGCGTAACCGACCCTGGCCTAAACCCGCTGTGGTTGGATAGATGGGTGTCAGGGTCTGACTCAGCGGCGGCGGTTCATGGTCAAACGCTTCGTAGTCCGGATGCACTGCGGTCAATTCGCGCCCGAAAAAGCGGAATTCTCCATAAACACGCAGCGACTGAGCCTGTTCCAGAGCCGTTTGCTGATATCTGGAAAAATGAAAAAAACGCAGCTGAACTTCACCGCTGTCGTCTCTTATGGTGACTTTTAAACTGCGGCGCTTCCCAAATTGAATACTGGTGGCAACAACTGCACCTTCGATCAGACATTCTTCACCCGGCGTAATGCGGGCAACGGGTGTAATTTTGGAGCGGTCCTGATACCGGCTGGGCAGGTGCAACAGCAGATCAAGCAGGCGAAAGATGCCGAGCTTGGCCAGGGTGGCTTCTAGCTTTGGACCCACCCCCTTAAGTTGATGGATACCAGCGCTGGGATCGACGTTCACCCCAGGGTCATGATGGCGTCAATTTCTATGCTGACACCTTTTGGCAGGGCGCTGACTTCAATGGCAGCACGGGCAGGATAAGGGGCATCAAAAAAGCTGGCCATCACCTCGTTCACCTCTGCGAAATTGCCAAGATCCGTGAGATAGATAGTTAATTTCACGCAGTCAGAAAGACTGCCGCTGGCGGCCTGGCAGATCGCCGCCAGATTTCTAAACACCTGTTCAGCTTGAGGTTTAAAGTGGTTGCTGACGACATCCATGGTGCTCGGATCGAGTGGAATCTGCCCTGAGATATATACAGTGTGAGCCGCGCTGGTTGCCACCGCTTGAGAGTAAGTACCGATGGCCGCCGGTGCGGCATCGGTGTGAATTGTCTTGTTAGTCATTGCGGCTCCTCAGTGGCCCAGGCGTGATAGATTGATAACCGCTTGAACATTGTGCAAACGGCGCATGACCCGCGCCAGATGTGAGCGGTTTTTCACCGTGATGCCGATCGCCAGGGTACTGATCTCAGCGTTACGTTCTTCCACGCTGATGTTTTCAACGCCGGCATCAGCTGCGGATACTTCCGCGGCGACTTCAGCCAGAATGCCTTTACGCCGATTGACGTTGAGAACTAAAGTGGTTCGGAACTCACCCTCGGTGACCGTTTCCCACCTTGCCGGAATTATTTCGCGCGCCGCACGGCGTCTGATCTCGCTGATGTTGGCGCAGGTTTCGATGTGCACCACAAAGCCTTTGCCGGGTGTCATGTGGCCTACGATCTGATCGCCAGGGACCGGTCCGCAGCAACGGCCGTAGTGAATGACCAGACCTTCGCCGCCGCGAATGGATACCGGCCCGCCGCCTTCAACGGTGACGGCTTCATAGTCCGGGTTGTCAGCTGCCAGCAATTTCTGTGCTGCAACATAGGCCATTAATTCACCGTTGCCGATGGCAGTTAACAAGTCATTCAGCTTGCGTACCCCCATATCAGTGAATACTTTGCGCAGACGCCTGAAGTCGAGGTCGTTGATGCTCATGTTGGCGTTGCCCAGGGCGCGGTTCAGCAGCTTTCGACCAAGCGCGATGGACTCGCCGCTCTGCTGTTGTTTCAGCGCGACACGAATGGCTGAGCGAGCCCGGGAGGTCACCACAAAAGTCAGCCAGTCAGGATTTACCCGCGCATCGGTAGAGGTGATGATTTCAACACTCTGGCCGCTTTGCAGCTGTTGCGACAGTGGCGCCAGATTGCGATCGATACGGCATGCCACGCAGCTGTTGCCGATATCTGTATGCACCATGTAGGCAAAATCGATGGGACACGCGCCACTGGGCAGTTCCATGATTTCACCCTTGGGTGTAAATACGTAAACTTCGTCGGGAAACAGATCGAGCTTCAGGCTTTCAATAAACTCCAGTGGATTGCCCGCCTGCCTTTGCAATTCCAGCAGATCCTGAGCCCATTGACGGGCACGGCGCTGGCTGGGTTCAAAGTCACTTTCTCCAGACTTATACAGCCAGTGGCCGGCAATACCTGTTTCAGCGACGGCTTCCATTTGTTTGGTGCGGATCTGCACTTCGATAGGTACGCCATGCATACCAAATAAAGAAGTATGTAAAGACTGATAACCGTTAGCTTTTGGAATGGCAATATAGTCTTTGAAGCGCCCCGCTACCGGGCTGAATAAGTTGTGAACTACGCCAAGGGTTCGATAACAGGCATCCACACGGTCGACCACAATGCGAAAACCGAAAACGTCCATAATCTCGTTGAACGATTTCTGTTGGCTTTTCATTTTCCGATAAATTGAATAGGCGTGTTTTTCGCGGCTGATCACTTTTGCGTCTATACCATCGCGATTCAGCGCGGCGGTCATGGTGGAAGCAATCTCTTCCATCAATTCTTTGCGATTGCCGCGGGCGCGTGCCACGGCTCGTTCAATGCGATCAGCGCGCAGCGGGTATAACGCTTTAAAGCCGAGCTCTTCGAGTTCCATCTTTATCGTGTTGATGCCCAGGCGATTGGCGATGGGGGCATAAAAATCCAGCGTCTCTCTGGCGATACGCTTGCGCTGCTGGGCTGACATGACACCAATGGTGCGCATGTTATGCAGCCGGTCCGCCATTTTCACCATGATCACGCGAATGTCTTTTGCCATGGCCAGCGCCATTTTCTGGAAGTTCTCAGCCTGGGCTTCCGCGCGGCTGGAGAAGATCTTGGTCAGTTTCGAAACGCCGTCAACAATTTCCGCAACTGCACTGCCAAACTCGTCCCGCAGCGTGGACTTGTTGGCGTCCGAGTCTTCGATGACATCGTGCAGCAGGGCTGCCATCAGAGTTTGGTGATCCATGCGCATTTCAGCAAGGATCTGTGCCACCGCAGTTGGGTGTGTAATGTAGGGGTGACCGGTGCGCCGCCACTGATCTTTGTGGGCAGTCTGCGCATAAGCGTGCGCGCGTCGCACATCTGCGATCTGTTCAGGTGTCAGGTAGGAAATGCGTTTGGTCAGCGACGCGATGGTCGCTGGTGCGGCAACTTCGGGGCGTTTAGCAGCCTCTTCCAGCTGCCTGACGAAATATGATTGAGTGGTGGACTCGGGCCTAACTTGGCTCGTCATCTCCTATCCTGTTCTCCCTGAAGCTTTGGCTGAAGTCAAAGCTGACTTCTACGTCTTCATCCTCTTGGGACACTTCCTGACTGTCAAGCATTTCATGGGAGATCAGACCCTCGGCAATCTCTCGCAGAGCGATGACCGTGGCTTTGTCGTTTTCTTCTGGAACAAGCGGTTCGTTGCCGTAGGTACGTAAGCTGCGTGCGCGGCGGGTAGCCAGCATGACAAGATCAAAGCGGTTGTCTACGTGATCCAGACAGTCCTCAACAGTTACTCTAGCCATAGTGTTCTCGCCTCAACGCGGGTAATGGAAACGGGGCGCGAAGTCTACAGCGCTCTTAACTATCTGACAAGATGTGCTGAATCGCCGGATTACCGGCGATCTGGCGGTCTTTACGCAGGCGCAGGGCCCGAAATACGCACAGAAGATCTGCTAATGTCTCATCGAAATCATCGTTTACCAGGATGTAGTCGAAATTCGGCGCTTTTGACATCTCTAATTCGGCCTGTCCCAGGCGCGTTTCCATGCTTTTCTGACTGTCCTGTCCGCGACTGGCCAGGCGCTCGGCGAGGACCTCAACACTGGGTGGTAAAATGAAGATACCAATCACATCGGGTACCAGGTGACGAACCTGTTCAGCCCCCTGCCAATCTATCTCGAGAATGACGTCTTTACCTTCAGCTAACAGGGTGTCCACCTGCGTTTTAGAGGTGCCATAGTGTTGTCCGAATACTTCTGCATATTCGAGAAACTGCTCTTCAGCAATCATCTGCGTAAAGGTTTGTTGGCTTACAAAATGATAATTCACGCCGTCCGTTTCAGATCTACGACGCTCGCGGGTGGTATGCGAGATACAAACCACCAGTTGCGGATCGCTTTCCAGAGCGGCATGGACCAGAGATGTTTTGCCGGCGCCGGAGGGGGCAGCCACCAGATAGAGCTGCCCGTGGTTGGTGTCTGAATTGGCCTTCATTCTATGTTCTGCACCTGTTCTCTGATCTGTTCGAGATCCACCGCGCGCTGGGAGGTTTCCGGCATGATGGACTTTGCCCCCAGGGTATTGGCTTCGCGGTTTAACTCCTGGGTCAGAAAATCCAGACGCCTGCCGTGAGGACCCGCACCCAGGGCATTGCTGCGGGCTTCTTCCACGTGGATTGCCAGCCGATCAAGCTCTTCGGCGACGTCCGCCCGCTGCGCCAGCAGCGCAACTTCCTGCTCCAGCCTGCCGGGATCCAGGTTGACCTGCAGATCTTTAATACGTTGCAGCAGTTTGGCTTTCTGTTGCAGCGCAATCTGCGATACCTGAGGCTTGAGTACTTTGAGCAACGCATCAATGTGATCCAGACGCTCACAGATGGTCTGTTGCAGTTGGGCGCCTTCGCGCGCTCTGGCACTGATCAGGTCGGTGAGGGCCTGCTCAAACAGTTGGCTGGCGGTTTCTTCCAGCAGGCTTTCTTCTACCGGTGTATCGTCCAACACCCCAGGCCAGCGCATCAATTCTATAGGGGTCACGGAGCCAATTTCAGGGGCATCCCGGCGAACCTGCTCTACAGCGGCCAACAGTTGCATCAGTACAGGGCGATTGATGGTGACTTTGCTTTCGCTGGCGCCTGCTTCCAGGCGCAGGGTGCAATCGACCTTACCGCGTTTGAGATGTTTCCTGGCCAATTCGCGCAGCGGGTGTTCAATGCCCCGCAATGACTCAGGCATACGAAAGTGCGTCTCCAGAAAGCGATGATTTACCGAGCGGATTTCCCACACCAGGTGTCGACCGTGGGCATCAACAGCGGCGCGTGCAAACGCGGTCATGCTGTACATCATTGTTATTATTCCCTAGCACGCAACTAAAGGTGTGATTCTAACGCGTCCACTTATAATGTGCGCAAAACAAGGAGACATTATGCGTCCAAGTGGTCGAGCAGCAGATGAGATGCGCAACGTGAAGTTTACCCGTGGCTATACCAAACACGCAGCCGGATCAGTTCTGGTTGAGTTTGGTGACACCAAGGTGTTGTGTACAGCGGCGGTAGAAGAATCGGTACCCGGTTTCATGCGGGGTCGTGGCGTCGGATGGGTGACCGCCGAATACGGCATGTTACCAGGGGCGACACACACTCGTAATGATCGTGAAGCCGCACGTGGCAAACAAACGGGCAGAACGGTCGAGATTCAGCGTCTGATCGGACGCTCGTTGCGGGCGATGGTGGATATGCAGGCGCTGGGTGAACGCACCATACGCGTGGATTGTGACGTCCTGCAGGCGGATGGCGGCACGCGCACAGCCTCCATTACCGGCGGCGCCCTGGCCCTGGCAGAAGCCATAGGCACTTTGCCCGTTCAGGGAGCGTTCAAGGAGTTTGTGGCATCTATATCGGTAGGAATTTATAGAGGAACGCCGGTGCTGGATTTGGACTACGACGAAGACTCCAATGCTGAGACGGATATGAATGTGGTGCGCATGGAAGGCGGTGGATTTATTGAAATTCAGGGTACCGCAGAAGCGGCGCCATTTTCCGGTACTGAGCTTGCGCAGTTAATAACACTGGCCGAGTCTGGTACCGCCGAACTGATCGAACTGCAGAAGGCGGCGCTGCAGGAGGCCAGGTAATGTCTGCCGGTGTGCTCGACAAACAAGCCTTCATAGAATTCATGTTGGCTCAGAATGTCCTGAAATTTGGTGAATTCACCCTTAATTCCGGACGCATCAGCCCCTACTTTTTCAATATGGGCAGCGTCAGTGACGGTGCTGCTTTTGCTCAACTCGGACAAGCGTATGCTGACGCGATTCTGGCCGCAGGTCTGGATTTTGATGTGCTGTTCGGACCGGCCTACAAAGGCATTCCAATTGCGGTTGCCACGGCGATAGCGTTATCCCACAAGGGCAAAAACGTTGGCGTGGCGTTCAATCGCAAGGAAGCAAAAGACCATGGTGAAGGTGGCATGCTGGTGGGCGCGCCGGTCACCGGCAGGGTTTTACTGGTAGATGACGTCCTGACCTCAGGTAAAGCCATTCGCAGCGCCGTGGATCTCATCAGCGCCACCGGTGCTCAGGTCAGTGGGGCGGTGATTGCCATGGATCGCCAGGAAGTGATTGATGCGGATCAACCCAAAGCGCTGCAGACTACCGCGGTTGCGGCATTGGCTGAAGACCTCGGTGCACCTGTGATCAGTATCGCAAAAATGTCTGACCTAGTAGGCTATCTTGCTGTGTCGGACAAGATGGCTGCATCGAATACGCTGGCGCAGATGCGCGAGTATCAGGCACTGTATTGTGTGGCGTGAGGGTATGCAGAATGAAAAGGAACCTAATGATTAACCTTAAAGCCTCGAAAATAGTAAGCGCATTGTTGCTGACGCTTGTCAGTGTCAGCGCCTTTGCCGATTTTTTCCGGTTTAGGGATGAATCTGGTGCGTTGGTGTTTTCCACCACCATACCCGCAGATCGCGTGCGCTTTGGATATGATCTGGTAGATGCCCACGGCAACCTGATTCAGCGTGTCGACCCCCAGCTCAGCGACGAAGCCTATCAGCGCAAACTTGAGCGCGAGGCGATGATACGTGAGTGTGAAAAAACCCTGGATCGAGTGCGTAAGCTTTATCAGGCTGGAGCGGATATTGATTACGCGGAAGTGCAGGGTCTTGAATCCATCGACGAAGCGATTGCCAACATCCGCGCGAATCTGGCTGTGGTCAGAGGTCAACGCCAGGATCTGGAGGCCCAGGCAGCGCAGATTGATATCGGTGGCGGCACCATACCCAATTCGCTGTTAGATCAGATTGAGCGTGCAAAAACTCAGGAGAAGACCCTGTCCGATGAAATCGAGATGCGCTTCGGGGAAAAGCTAGAGTTGCGCAACATGTTTGCCTTTGACCGAAAAGTTTTTGTGCTGCATAGCTGTGAGAAAGGCCTGCCGGGTAGAGACGCCCAGCTATCTGAATAGTCGCTCGCGGGCAATGGCTTCAGGCTCGCGCAATAGGGCCCTTGCTGGCGTACTTATCTTTCGAACAGTGTGTAGTGCAGCATTTCCCATTGCCCTTCCCAATCCCGGGTGGGCATTTCAGTAAATTCAGAACGAACAAACTGGAGAATTCGGCCTTCTGCAAACGCCAGGAGCAAGTTGGCACTGGCGTTGATTTGAATCGTTGGCATTTCTGTCAACGTTGCATTGTGTTCACGCAGCACTTGTCGCAACTGAGTTTCAAGACGGTTTAACAGCTGATTGACACGGCCGCGCAGCCGTTCGGTTTCGCCCTGGAGAGCATCACCTGCAAACAAGCGGGCAAAGCCTGGATTGCGCTCGATGAAACTCAGCAGCAGGTAGATAACGTTGCGACACCGTGCGGGGCCTTGTTTTTGCTCACTAAGAATCAATTTGATTCGAGAGAACAGGGTTTCCTCTGCGTAAATGATCAGGCTCTCGAGCATTTTTGCTTTGCTTGGAAAGTGTCGATACAGGGCGGCTTCGGATACGCCGACCTGTGCCGCTAAGCGGGCTGTTGTAATCCTGTCACCGGGATGCTCTTGTAACATAAGCGCCAACGCTTCAAGTATCTGTTGTCGCCGATTGGTTTTGCTCATGCCGTACTTGTCTCATCCGAAACAATCTGCGTGCCAACACCGCTGGCTGTAAAAACTTCCAGCAACAGAGCGTGCGGCACACGACCATCTACAATTTGTACGCTTTGCACGCCGGCGGCTACCGCATCCAGTGCACATTGGACCTTGGGTAACATGCCTTCATTAATAATGTTTTCATCAATCAGTTTGGCAATGCCGGATGCGTTTATCGCGCTGATCGTTTTCTTGTCTGCATCCAGGATGCCTGGTGTGGTGGTCAGTAACAGCAGCTTTTCGGCGCGCAAACTCTGAGCGATGCTGCCCGCGACAATATCCGCATTGATATTGTAAGACTCACCCGCTGCACCAATGCCGATGGGTGCGATGACGGGAATGAAATTTGACGCTGTCAGGGTCGTCAGAATGCTGGTATCTACTTTGGTGATCTCGCCAACGTGGCCGATATCAATAATTTCCGGCGCGTTCAGGTTGGGCGGCATGGCGAGTTTTTTTGCCCGTATCAGATCACCGTCTTTGCCGGTGATACCAACGGCATGACCACCATTGGTATTCAGCAGCGCAACAATTTCCTGGTTAACCAACCCCCCCAGAACCATCTGCACCACGTCCATGGTCGCGGCATCTGTCACACGCATGCCATTCACAAAGCGCGATTCTATGTTCAGCTTTTTCAGCAAAGTGCCAATCTGTGGCCCGCCCCCATGTACGATTACCGGATTGATGCCCACCAGCTTCAGGAGCACAACATCTCGCGCAAAAGACTGCTTCAGCGATTCATCAGTCATGGCATTGCCGCCATATTTGATGACAACTGTGTGTCCCTGGAACTGCTGTATGTAAGGTAGAGCCTCGGTCAGTACCTGTGAAACACGTTCGGCGTCTTGTTCGATCATGTGCTTTTACGGCTTAACGAAAAGAAAGGTTGGGTTCGATTTGAGTCAGCTGTAGTTGAAACTCATCCTGAATTCTGTCGAGAGCACCAGGCCCATCAGCTTCGAAGCGTAACGACAGTACTGGACTGGTATTCGATGGCCGGATCAGGCCCCAACCGTCAGCGTAGTCGACGCGAATGCCGTCAATGGTGGTGATGGTGCCGTCACCCCAGTCTGCACCGGCTGAGAGTTTTTCCATAATTTCAAATTTCTCAGACTCGGTGGTGGTGATTTTTATTTCCGGCGTTGTGAAGGTGACCGGAAATTGAGCGAAGATTTCGTCCACGGTTCGGCCATCGGTACTCAGTATTTCCAGCAGGCGCACGGCGGAATAAAGTGCGTCATCAAAACCGTACCAGCGCTCACCAAAACAGATGTGGCCGCTGAATTCGCCAGCCAACAGCGCGCCGGTTTCTTTGATTTTGGCTTTCATATGGGAGTGGCCGGTTTTCCACATGATTGGGCGTCCACCCAGCTCGCTGATGATATTGTTCAGATGACGCGAACATTTCACATCGTAAATGATGTCTGCACCCGGATTGCGGCTCACGATATCCTGCGCAAACAGCATAATCAGTTTGTCAGGCCAGATGATTTCGCCGCTGTTGGTCACCACACCCAGGCGGTCACCATCGCCGTCGAAAGCGAGCCCCAGGTCAGCTTTTTCAGCCTGCACAACTGTGCGCAGATCTTCCAGATTTTCAGGCTCAGCAGGGTCGGGGTGATGATTGGGAAAATCTCCGTCGATTTCGCAATACAGCTCAATGACCTCACAGCCAAGCTCGCGCAACAGACGAGGTGCAATGTCGCCGGCAACCCCATTACCGCAGTCGACAACCACCTTAAGAGGCTGCGCTATGGCAACTTCTTCAAGCACTCTATCGATATAGCTGTCATCCAGGTCAATCTCGTCAACGTCGCCTTCGCCTTCGCTGAGGTCATTGTTCTGCAAACGGCGGAACAGTGCCTGGATCATATCTTCCGCCAGGGTGACGCCGCCGATCATCATCTTCAGGCCATTGTATTCGGGTGGGTTGTGGCTGCCGGTAATCATAATGCCGGTGCCGGTATCCAGGGCATAGGTGGCGTAGTACAGCGTAGGCGTGGGTACACGGCCGATGCTGATGACATCGATGCCACCTTCTGTGAGCCCTCTTGTCAGTGAGGCCTGTAAAGGTTCGCCCGAGTGGCGCCCATCGCGGCCAACAGCCACCCGCGACTGATTTTTTGCCAGGGCTTCTGCGGCGAATGCGCGCCCGATCCAGTACACAACCTCTTCGGTCAGGTTAGTTGTGGTGATACCACGAATGTCGTACGCACGGAAAATACCTGGGTCGAAATCAATCCCCATATCCATTGGTCCCACTTCTTCACTCACTTCTATGCCAAAATTGTCTTGTGCTCCGCTGGGTTGAACGTCGAGGAAATCCTTTTTAGCGCGCTCCGGCTTTTCTTTATCCAGCCCTTCCAACAGATCCTCGTCGTCGTCACTGTCGGCTGCTTTGTTCGGCTTCGTGCTGGCTTGCTCAGTGGGGCTTTTGTCATGAACGGCCACTGCCGCAGCCACCTCAGCCAGAGCATTCAACTGATAACGGCCCACTGGCGCGTTTCGACCGCGAGCAATGCGGGTCACGTAATCCGTGAGCGTCAGCGCATCCTCTTTGACTTTGCGGCTGTACATGGAGAAACCAAGGAATGTTCCTCCCATGATCAGCGCCAGCGCCAGTGCAAAGGGTGTGAAAAGTGCCGCGGTATTGTCCACCTGCTGTACTTCACTTGTCGTCGCAGCAAACGCAACTTTCCAATGGGGAATGAACAACGCCTGCTCTATCGGCGCTAAATCTGCATCGCTGCCGCCAGCTTCCAGAACGGCTGTGGTCGGGGTGCCAGCGATCGTCTGCAGTATCTGTAATGAACCGCGCAGGCCAGTGAAGTGTTGCAAAGAATCCAGCAGGAACTCGGGTTCGAATACCACCAGTAAGACGCCGGCCCCGGTGCCATCTGGTGTTAAAGGTTGTGCAGCGTAGAGTCGGTTGCCTTGTGCCGCGCCCGCCTCCGGTCCGACAAACGCTCTGGTTTCTGCACGTCTGATCAGATCCAGGGCCGCAAAAGACACCGGTACTTCCGCACTCAGATCAACTTCGGCTTTACCTTTTTCGATGATATCCACCCTGGAAACGTAAGGGTGCTGAGCGGCTAAAGCCGCGGCAGTCGCTAGCTGTTCGTCGGAATTGAAACTGATCAGAGCCTCAATAGTGTTTGGCGCGGTAGCCATGGCGTTAACAGTTGCCCGCAGGTCGGCGATGCGACTGTTGAATAATTGTGCGTAGACGTTCAGCTGGCGTTCCTGCTCGGCAATCTGAGCCGCCTGCTGAGGCTGTACAATCGCTTGCCACCAGACCAGAGCAAAAGCCACCAGTAAACCAAGGGCACTGATGCCCAGCGTCACACCTCCGTGGGTGAGGAAATTGTCGGATCCGGATTTTTGCCGGCTTTTCTTGCTAGATTTTTTCTTCGCCACGTTGAGTGCGTCCTGCGAGTGGTTGATTAGACGATTTTGCCTCGAGCGCGCGCTATTCTGACACACTCTCGGGGTTTGTATCTGCTAACTGAGAGGCAAAAATGTCGACGATCTGAGCAATTAAACCATGCGCCAGCTGTGTTTTAGATTGCCTGGCAAAAGCCACTTCACCGTCGGCGTGGATCAGCGTGGCGGCATTATCTGAACTGTTGAAGCCAATGCCTGGATCGGACACATCATTGACGACAACGGCATCCAGACCTTTGCGCACGAGTTTTTGCCGTGCGTGCTTGTGGGTATCGTTGGTTTCCGCCGCAAAACCAATAACCAGGCGCGGTTTAGCCGGATGCCGGGCAACACCGGCGATGATGTCGGGGTTTTCAACCAGTTCGATGGTCAAGCTTGCCTGTTCATCACCTGCTCGTTTCATTTTCTGTGCGGCGGCCTCCAGCGGCCGATAGTCCGCAACCGCGGCAACACCAATAAAAATATCCACGCCGGTCAGGTGCGCGTGTACTGCAGCCTGCATGTCGAGCGCGCTGATGACGTCGATACGCTGCATGTCAGGATGGGTAGGCGGCACCTTGGGTCCGGCGATAAAGATGACATGCGCACCTGCAGCCAGGGCAGCATCGGCCAGCGCAATACCCTGTAAACCAGAGCTGTGGTTGCTGATATACCGAACCGGGTCGATGGCTTCCAGGGTCGGGCCCGCGGTGATCATCACCGTTTTGTTCTGCAGGGAGCGGGTTGCTGCAGTTGAGGTAACTGGTGCTGAAGGCGCAGACGCTGCAAGTGCTGCAACAATATCGTCCGGCTCAGTCATTCGTCCTGGTCCCACTTCGCCACAGGCCTGATCGCCAGATTCAGGACCGATTAACTGGTATCCCAATGCTTGAACGGCCAGCAGGTTGGCCTGCGTAGCCGGGTGTTGGTACATCTGCTGATTCATAGCTGGGGCAAGCCAGACAGGTGCACTGCTGGCCAGGCAAAGGGTGGTGAGCAGGTCATCTGCCATGCCATGTGCCAGTTTCGCGATGGTATTGGCTGTGGCTGGCGCAATGACAATGAGGTCAGCCCAGCGTGCAAGCTCGATATGGCCCATGGCCGCCTCTGCATGCTCATCCCACAGATCCTGGCGTACAGGCGTGCCTGACACAGCCTGCAGGCTTGTAGAGGTCACAAAGTGATGCGCGTTATCGGTCATAACCACCTGCACCTCTGCACCCGCGGCGCGCAAACCTCGCACAAGTATCGGTGTCTTATAGGCTGCAATACCGGCACAGATGCCAAGCAAGATACGTCTGTTGTTTAAAGCTGGTTTAGAAGTGGACATCACTGTGAAATTTAACGTTGAAGCGCGCAAGGTTACCTTGATTTGTGGCGGACCACACCCGTCAAGGGGTGTGGTGCAGGTTCGATGAATCGCTGGACCAGGGAGATTGAACGACCGCGTGAACGTCTGCTGCGTGGTGGCGCCCAGAATCTCAGTAGTGCAGACCTTATTGCGGCCTGTCTGGGCAGTGGTGTGCCCGGCGAAAGTGCGCAGCAACTGGCAGAAAGGCTGATTCGGCAATTTGGCAGCCCGTTGGCGCTGATCGCCGCGCCAACGGAAAAGCTACTGGCCTGCCGCGGTTTAGGCCAAGCGCGCACAGCGCAACTCAAAGCCGTACATGAGCTGGCCTGCCGCAGTGATGAATACACACTGGCGAAGTCGGGCCCGTTGCAGAATGTAAGTGCCGTCAGTCGCTACATTCGGCGGCGTATTGGCCATCGCGAACGGGAAACCTTTGCCTGCCTGTTTCTGGATACCCGCTATCGACCCATCTGCTGGGAGGAATTGTTTCTTGGCTCGGTGAATCGTGCCCATGTTCACCCCAGGGAAGTGCTGAAGCGTGGCATTGTGCTGAACGCGGCAGCGCTGGTTCTGGCGCATAATCATCCGTCTGGCATTGCGGAACCCAGCCAGGCGGATTTACAGCTCACCCGTGAGCTGAAAGACCTGTTGCGGCGGGTAGACATCGAAGTAATAGACCATGTCATTGTCTCGCCGACAACATCTGTGTCTCTGGCATCACGTGGATTGCTCGGATCCTAGAGGTCAGACAGCGGTTTACGGTTGGTCGGATTAATGTAATTTGCACGTTAAAGTTGCTGTCGGCGTCCCCGTGTAGTATAAAGCGCGTCCTTTTTTTAGGGTGCCCAGAAAGATGTCGCAGGTATGCCAAGTCACCGGTAAACGTCCCATGGCGGGAAACAACGTCAGCCACGCGCAGAATAAAACCAGACGGCGGTTCCTGCCGAATCTGCACAAACACAGATTCTGGGTGGAGTCCGAGCAGCGCTATGTCAGATTGCGTGTCTCCTCCAAAGGTATGCGTATTATTGATAAGAAAGGTATCGATACGGTACTGAGCGATATGCGCGCTGCCGGTCAGAAGGTTTAGCCCCGTACTGAATAGAAAGTTCCGAATTGAAAGTCCTGAATTGCAGGCGCCCACACTGAGAGATTTAGAAAATGCGTGACAAAATTAAGATGGTTTCCAGCGCCGGTACAGGGCACTACTACACGACCGACAAAAACAAGCGCACTACGCCTGATAAGTTGGAAATGAAAAAGTTCGACCCTGTCGTGCGCAAACACGTCATGTATACGGAAGCTAAAATCAAGTAGACCCCGGTGCCTGAGCTCCCGGAAGTCGAAACGACAAGACGGGGTATCGAGCCCTGGGTAATCGCCCAGACCATTACCGGCGTTGAGGTGCGTAATCCGCAGTTACGCTGGCCGGTAGACATTCCCAAACGATTGATCGGTGAACAGGTCTCTACTGTTGGCCGGCGCGGTAAATATCTGCTCTTAACAACACCTTCTGGCACCCTGATCATTCATCTTGGCATGTCCGGTAGCTTGAGAATAATGCCGGCGGGGGCTGAGCCGTTAAAGCACGACCATGTTGACATCTCCTTTTCAAATGGGCAGCTGCTGCGGCTGAATGATCCCAGGCGGTTCGGTAGCATGGTTTTTCAGCCAGGTGATCAACCCGAGGTGCATTGGCTTCTGAAAGACCTCGGTGTTGAGCCCCTGGGCAATGATTTTTCTGGACAGTATCTGCACAGGCGTTCACGCAAGCGAAAGGTTGCAGTAAAGAATTTCATTATGGATTCAAAAAATGTTGTCGGCGTGGGCAACATTTATGCCGCTGAGGCGTTATTCATGGCGGGTATTCGACCAGCGACGGGTGCGGGTCGAATTCCACTGCACGCTTATGATTCCCTGGCCAATGCGATCAAGCGCGTACTTGCGCGTTCAGTGCGTCAGGGAGGCACTACCTTACGGGACTTTGTCGGCTCAGATGGTAATCCCGGGTACTTCAAACAGCAGCTGAATGTCTACGGGCGTCAGGACAAACCTTGCCGAGTGTGTGCAAAGCCGTTAAAACTGCAAATACTTGGGCAGCGCAGCACAGTTTATTGCCCAAATTGCCAAACCTCACAAGGATTTGTGCCGCCTAAGTGCTAAAGTTGGTTCACTGCAATGAGAATGATTTAGACATGCCCAAAACATTACTGACATGGATAACCGCAGGCGCGTTATTGTTAAGCGCAGCGCCTGGTTTTGCTTCTGACAATGAACCCAGCGCGGGTGAAATGGTGGCTGATGTTGTTGTTGCTCGCCCCCTCGGCCTGGTGGCTACGGTTTTGGGTGGGGCAGCATTTGTTGTCAGCCTGCCGTTCAGCGCCCTGGGTGGGAATGTGGAAGAGGCGGCTGACGCTTTGTTCCTGGATCCAGCTAAAGCAACCTTTGTGCGCTGCCTCGGCTGTCGCGCAACCGGCAAATACCAATCACCTGACGATTAGGCCAGAACCTGGCGTCAGGTCAGCCTTGTAGCGCTTTCGCCACCGCCGGGTGGACAAAGTTTGTGATATCGCCGCCCAGGGTTGCGATTTCGCGCACCAGCGTGGACGAGATGAAAGAACACTCTTTTGATGGCAACAGGAAGACGTACTCTATGCCCGGTGCCAGAGACTGATTCATTTCCGCCATTTGAAATTCGTAATCGAAGTCCGTCACTGTTCTCAGGCCACGTAAGATAAAACGCGCGTTCTTGCTTTTGGCGTAGTCGACCAACAGGTTGTTAAAACCCTCCACCGACACCCGGTCGCCAAATTCTGCGAGCACCTCGTTGCACAGCTCTATCCGATCAGCCAGGTCTACCTTCGGGTTTTTCTGCGCCGACGTACCAATCGCCACCACAACATGATCAAACAGATGCAGTGCCCGCTCCACCAGGTCTGTGTGTCCATTGGTGATCGGGTTAAAAGAACCCGGATAAACAACCACTTTCATACTGTCTCCCCTATGAGCAAACCGGCTCAGGACGATGATTGACGTTGTTCTGAAAACCAAGCCGGAGGCGGATCTTAGCCTTGGTATCCGCCACCTGCAAATTGCTTGCTCGAAAGTGTTTCTATTGCTCGATTTCCAACAACCCTGCATAAGCATCGCCTGAGCGCGTCTGCCGATAAGCAGATAGACCGGGCACATCTGCAAGTTGATCGATCAGTGTCTGATCTCCAGACTCCAGATAAAGATATTCGCGCACAAGGTGATGTTCGAGAAGGTGGGTAACACTCTGGATTAAACGTTCAGGTTCCCTGAATGGAGGATCCAGGAAAACAATATCCACCGGCTCCGTCATTCGCTTTAAAAAGTGCATGGCATCTGCCTTGACGATGCTGCAACGCTCGCCGATGCCCAGGTTGGTAACATTGGCTTTCAGCGCGGCAATGGTTCTGCTTTCGGTGTCCACAAATGTGGCGTGGGCCGCGCCTTGAGATAATGCTTCGAACCCCAGTGAACCCGACCCGGCAAACAGGTCCAATACCTGCGCATTTCTGATGCGCGGGCGCAGCCAGTTGAAAAGTGTTTCTCTGGTTCGACCTGATGTGGGACGCAGATCGTTACCGCCGTCGAAGGGAAGTTTCCGTCCCCGCCACTGGCCGCCGATAATACGAACCTGAGATGGGCCTGATTTTTGTCTGCTCTTTTCTTTGGTCATGGTGGCCCTGGCGAAACGGCTAGTATAGGGTTTGCACCCGGCGGGTAAAATGGCAGCACGGGTTTGCCACCAGCCGAATTTCACTCCGAAAAATGATGATGCGAAGAGGACATTTTGAGCGATTTACCTTCACCAGATACAGCAGCCGCAGATGATGGCGAAAGCAGCGCAAAGCGCACGGGTCTGTTTGGTCGCCTGAAAAGCGGCTTAGCTAAAACGCGCACTCAGTTAGCGCAGGGTGTGGGTAACCTGCTGCTGGGCGAGCGTGAGATCGACGACACCGTCCTGGAGGATCTGGAAACAGCTCTGCTCATCACCGATGTCGGTATAGATACCACAACCAGCATCATGGCGGATCTGGCTCAGCAGGTGAAACGTAAAGAGCTTAATAATACGCGAGCCCTGCACGGCGCGTTAGGTCGCTTGTTGAAGGCCCGCCTGGAGCCCCTGCAGAAAGATTTGACGCTGACGGACAAAAAGCCGCACGTGATCTTTTTTGTTGGGGTCAACGGCGTAGGCAAAACAACAACCATTGGCAAACTGGCCAAGCAGTTACAGAATCAGGGTAAAAATGTCATGTTGGCCGCGGGTGATACCTTCCGCGCAGCAGCAGTTGAACAGTTACAGGTGTGGGGTGAGCGCAACAACGTGCCGGTTATTGCTCAGGCCCAGGGATCTGATAGCGCTTCAGTGGCGTTTGATGCTCTGCAATCCGCGCAGGCGCGCGGGGCTGATGTGTTGCTGGTAGACACCGCGGGTCGGCTGCAGGATAAAGCCCAGCTTATGGATGAACTGAAAAAAGTACATCGCGTGGTTAAGCGGCTCGATGACTCAGCGCCCCATGATGTTGTGCTTGTGTTGGATGGCGGAGTGGGACAGAACGCACTCAGTCAGGTGCGTTTGTTTAACGAGGCGGTAGATCTTACGGGGCTGGCGATCACCAAGCTGGACGGCAGTGCCAAAGCGGGTGTTATTTTCTCTATTGCAGCTTTGCAGGACATTAACCTGCCGGTTTACTTTGTTGGGGTAGGTGAGGGCATTGATGATCTGCGGCAGTTTGTAGCAGACGATTTTGTTGAGGCGCTGTTGGATCAGGATTTCAAAGACTCCCTCGAGCGTACCGACGCCTGAGCGGACTGATTTATGGGACACATTGAATTTCAGCATGTCACGAAGCGTTTTGATAATGGCTATGAAGCCCTCAGTGACGTATCGGTGGAATTTGCTGAAGGCTCCATGTGTTTCCTCACGGGTCACTCTGGCGCCGGCAAGAGTACCTTCTTAAAGCTCCTGCTGCGTGCTGAAATGCCGAGCCGGGGCCGGCTGCTGGTGAATGGGGTGGACATTGTTCAACTGCCGGATAAACGCCTGCCCCGCTATCGGCAGAATCTGGGTGTTGTTTTTCAGGATCACCACCTGCTTGCTCAACGCAGTGTGTTTGAAAACGTCGCCCTGCCCCTGCGCGTGATGGGTATGCGGGAACGCGAAGTTGGGCGGCGTGTGCGTGCTGCGCTGACCCGGGTTGAATTGCTGGGTAAAGAAAACCTGTTTCCACGGCATTTATCTACCGGCGAGCAGCAACGGGTGGGTATTGCCCGGGCGGTGGTGACGCGGCCTAAAATTCTGCTCGCTGACGAACCGACGGGAAACCTCGACCCGGATTTATCCACCCACATAATGGATCTGTTTGCTCGATTTAATCAGGTAGGCACAACAGTCATTATTGCCAGCCATGATGTTCCTCTGATCGAAAGCATGGGTCTGCGGATACTGCACCTGCAGGCTGGGCGTGTGATTGAAGATCTGCCCGCAACTCGCAGTATTGAAGAAGTAACAGGATTGACCCTGGAAGCGCCACAGGAAACGGATTCGTGACCCGCGCCGCAAAAGATCCCTGGCGTGGTACCGGGTGGCAACCATTTGCTTGGATCAGAGATCACGCCCGGGTTGGTAGCGAGTCGATCAATTTCATCAGTACCCGCATCGGCACCAGCTTTTTAGTCTGGCTGGTGGTGGGCATCGCCCTCGCTTTACCCGCGGGTCTTTGGATTCTGCAGATTAATATGGAAGCCATGTCTCAGGGTTGGGAGGGGCGTCCTGGATTGAGCGTTTACTTCCTGACAGATGCGAGTCAGGAAGACATTGATGTTGTTGCACAGGCGCTTGAAGCGGATACCGACATTGCCAGTGTTGCGCTGACAACTGCAGATCAGGCGCTGGCACAGTTCAAGGAATACAGCGGTCTGGGTGACGCCCTGGACCTGCTTGGAGAGAATCCGCTGCCCGCTTCGCTCACGGCACGTTTTGCCGACAAAATTGACCCTCTGGCACTGGATGATCTGCTGGCTTCACTGTCGCAGCTTGCGGGGGTTGCGGAGGTTGTGGTTGAAAAAACCTGGCTGGAGCGACTCAACGACCTCTCTGCCGTCATCAGCCGTATGGGCCTGGTGCTGGCCATTATGTTTGGTGTTGGTGCGGTTCTGGTCACAGCCTCTTCTGTGCGGTTGGCGATAGAATCGCGTCTGGATGAGTTGCGTGTGCTGAAAATGGTGGGTGCAACCCAGGGACAGATCCGTCGACCGTTCCTCTATTTCGGGGCGATATACGGCTTTGGTGGTGGTGTCATCGCCGCTATGTTGATCGCCTTCACGCTGGTGGTTATTGAGCCGCCACTGCAGTCACTGCTGGGCAGTTATCGCCAGGAACTGCAGCTGGCAGGCTTTAACATGCTGTTTTTACTGCTAATCTTGACGATTGGCTGTTTTTTAGGGGTGCTGGGTGCGTTGCTGGCAGTGCGACAGCGACTCAAACATTTAGAACTCTTTTAAATTCATATGCTTATCCAATCGCTTGAACTTTTAAGTGGAACTTTTTTAGAATTAGCAGTGTCCAACTGAGAGTGCTAAACTTAACGGATTAGTGTTACCGGAGGTATCACATGTCTACAAACATCATGACTCTACCTAGCCTGGCTCCAGGCCGCGACATCGATGCGTATCTGCAGACGATCAGTCATTTTCCTGTGCTCAGTACTGACGAGGAAAAAGAGCTCGCTGAGCGTTTTTATTATCAGCAAGACCTTGAGGCAGCACGTCAGCTGGTGCTCAGTCATCTGCGCTTCGTGGCTCACATTGCCCGGTCGTATAAAGGTTATGGGTTATCCCAGTCCGACCTGATTCAGGAAGGTAATGTGGGTTTGATGAAAGCGGTTAAGCGCTTCAATCCGGAAGTGGGTGTGCGGCTGGTTTCTTTTGCAGTGCACTGGATCAAAGCTGAGATGCACGAATTCATTCTGCGCAACTGGCGCATCGTGAAAGTTGCAACCACCAAGTCCCAGCGCAAATTATTTTTCAACCTGCGGTCAAACAAGAAACGCCTGGCGTGGCTGACCGAGGCCGAAAGCCAGGCCATAGCAGACGACCTTGGCGTGCCGGTGGCTGAAGTCACGCGCATGGAAGGGCGGCTTTCAGCCAACGATATGGCGTTTGACGCAGACGATAATGATGATGAGCAAGGTACCGCGCCGGTTCATTTTCTCGCATCCAGCACCCTGGATCCGGCAGATATTGTTGCTGCTGCAGATCTTGAAATGGAGCAGAGTGAGCGGCTTACTGAAGGCTTTGCAACATTGGACGAGCGCAGTCGCGACATTGTGCAGAAACGCTGGCTGACCGACAAAAAAGCCACGTTGCATGAGCTTGCAGCCGAATACGGTGTCTCCGCAGAACGCATTCGCCAGCTCGAGAAGAATGCAATGAAGAAGCTTAAAAAAGCCATTGCGGCCTGACTTAACCTCTGCCTTCTAGTGTTGGCCCGCTAATTGTGCGCAGTGCCAGATTCAGCCTGATTACCGGAGCCCTTTTTATGGGCTCCGGTGTTGTTTTGGGCGCCTGGGGTGCCCACGGGCTGGAAACATTTCTTGGCCACAGTAATACCAGCAGCTGGGAAACCGGTGTCCTCTACCAACTTATGCATGGACTTGCACTTCTAGTGGTGGGTGTTCTGCTGCAGCAACAATTCTCGCAGCGCTTAGGCTGGGTAAGTGGCCTGATGATCGCAGGTGTGTTGTTGTTCAGCGGCAGTCTCTATGCCTTGACCCTTGGTGGACCGCGCTGGCTGGGCCCCATCACCCCGCTGGGCGGTGTCTGTCTCATCAGCGCCTGGTGCTTGATGGTTGTGCTTCTGGCGCGCCGTCAATGACCGATCAACCCCCATACCCCGAACACAGTTATATCCGGCGCCGTGGACGGATGACCAAATCTCAAGCCCATGGATTACAGCAGTTGATGCCGGATTTCAGCTGCA
>CBDUMB010000002.1:0-21822 GCA_965368205.1 uncultured Pseudomonadaceae bacterium
AACAAATACGCATGCTGTTACCTGGCCGGTCCTTCGTTCTGCCTGATCGATGATCTCGACGATGCACAGGAAACCTTGAGGCGCGTTTATACCGCGCTCTCTCCTGGCGGACACTTTCTACTCTCCGTCTTCAAACCCGCAGAATTCGATATGCCATCAAAAATACGTTCGACAGAACTGGAAAACGGAGACGTTGCGACGGTCCAAGCAGTTGCCGAGCAGCGAGACGTTCACAACCAGCTGATCTCAACACTGCTGCGTTATACGCAAACCAACGGCGACGAGACTGAAACGCTGGATCGAACCTGGGTCCTGCGGTGGTACACAGCCGCCCAACTGACAGACATGTTGTCCGCTGCCGGTTTTCACATTCTCAGAGTTGCTGGCGACGACGGCGATCCCGTTGCGCCTACAGACACAGATTTCTTTGTGATTGCAGGAAAATAAAGTTTTGCCTCAGGCGGGTTCCGGCTCCATGAACAACCGCCAGCGCACTTCCGGGATGGGGAAATCCACAATGCGTGTCGCAGCACCCTGTTTGGTTGTGGTGCGCGCGAAGCCCCGTTGTCCATCTATGGCGACCACCAGATACAGCTGGTCACCAATACTGAACAGACGGCCTTCCAGTCTGGAGTCGAGCAGGACGTTGGCCATCGTCACATTATGTACTAACTTCTGGTTCAAGGGGGCGATACTACATAGTGGCGACAACTTGAATATCGGATGGCGCAAGATCGGGAGTACGCGTCAAAAATTTGGCGTCAGGCCTTGTCAAGCACCTCGCCTAACCACTAACCGAAGAGATACGGCTCCAGGTTCTCCTGCGCTTTGAGCCGAAACTTGTGCCACTGCCCACCACCATAGTAGGCCAGACTACCCGGCTCTGCCTCTCCGTGACCGTTGTAATAGGTAATGCAGTCACGTAGCGGCCGTGTCACCTGATCGGCCATGCGACAGTGCTCGGCATACTCATCTTCGGGTGCCTGTTTCACATCTACAGTTCGAGCGCCGTTATCCCGCATGGTGGACAGCATCCAAACAACATAGTCCGCATGCTCTTCAATGGCGTTAGTAAAATTGAAGCTGCCGCCACCGCCCTGGGGACCAGAAATAATAAACAGATTCGGGAAACCTTTACTGTGCAGGCCCAGGAATGTTTTGGTGCCCTGCTCCTGCCATTTGTCCCGCAGAGTTTTACCTTCACGTCCCACAATCATGTTGAAAGTCGACGTTGCCATCCACTGAAAACCGGTGGCGTAGATCAGAACGTCCAACGGGTATTCGACACCGTCGTGGACCACACCACGCTCGTTGATTTCGCTCACGCCTCGAGGCGCGGTATCCACCAGATGCACGTGGGGCAGATTAAATGCAGGCAGGTATTCATCGTGGAAAGTCGGTCGTTTGCAGCCATAGGGATAATAGGGCTTCAGCGCTTCAGCAGTTTTCGGATCCTGCACAATTGCATCCACCCTGGCGCGTATCTGCTCCATGATGCGGAAGTTTGTCTGCAACTGTTTCTCAACCAGTTCTTCTGCGGAAAGTCTGGTTGCATGGGATTTGCGCTCTTTATAGTCGTCTACCTTTCCCGCCAGATAGTCATCGTTGGCCTTCAGTGCTGTGCGACCTTCTGAAATTCTAGCGAAGCGTGCTCGGCGTTTTTTTGCCCAATCCGGTTCTGTGGCCCAGGTGCGCCGTTCTTCATCAGTGGTTTCACGCTGGTCGCGCACGTCAATGGATGACGGCGTACGCTGAAAGACATAGAGCTCGCCAACGGTTTTAGCCAGCTCGGGTACCGCCTGCACCGCTGTTGCTCCGGTGCCAATGATGCCAACGCGCTTACCCTTAAGATCAATGTTGTAATCCCAACGTGAGGTATGGAACGAATCTCCCTGGAATGTTTCCATGCCATCAATTCTTGCCAGCTTTGGCGTTGTGAGGATGCCATTGGCCAGAATCACAAAACGCGCCTGCATGTCGTCACCGCGATCGGTTTTCACACTCCAGCGCGCTGTATCTTCATGCCATTGGGTTTGCTCGACGGTGGTATGGAACAGACACTTATCGTAAAAACCAAATTTCTCTGCCATGGACTGGCAGTACTCCATGATTTCGAAGCCGGCAGCAAATTTCATGGAAGGCACATAACCCATTTCTTCCAGCAGCGGCAGATAGCTGTATGACTCTACATCACAGGCGATGCCGGGATATCGATTCCAGTACCATGTACCACCGACGTCACCGCCTTTTTCACAGAAGCGAACGTCTGTGAAGCCCGCCTGCCGGAGTTTGTACCACAGCAACAACCCAGCAAAGCCCGCACCAACCACTAAAATTTCACACTCGTCGTGTAACGACTCGCGCGGCACCGGATCTGCTGAATACACATCTTCCAGGTAGCGGCTGAACTCACCTTCCATAGCCATGTAGTCTGCGGCACCCGCCCGCGCTTCTTTAAAGGCTTTGTATTTCGCCTGTTCTTCCGCATCGAAAACGGCACCCGCGGGCACCTCTGGTAAAGTTTTCAGTGCTTCATCAGCAACCAGCGAGTATCCCTGGCCAGATATCTTGTCCGTTGCCTTGGCGGCACGGGTGTTAAAAATTTTCAGCCCGGTAGCGGGGTCTATACGAATAGCCATAACTGTTCTCCCTTGCACCCGCAAGCGTATCTGAACAAACTGCCGACATCGACCCCTGCTTATGGCGCAGAACGTTTGATCCAGCGCGATATGGAAACGCTGGTCTTGGTATCAGATCTCAGCGCGCTATACTCACCGCTTTTCTATGCGGGGTGTATCAAAAAATGAGCCATGCGGATCTAGCGGAAAAATTATTTGCGGCCTTTCAAAGCGGTGACGATGATGCTGCCAGAAGCTTGTGTAGCGCAGATCTGAAAGCCATTCAGAACCATCGCCCAGCAATGGATCTGGATACACTTCTAAGCTTCAACCAGGCAGTGCATCAGATAGTGAAAGACTTTCACTACGCCGAAGCTATCCGCGCCTGCACAGCAGAAGGTTTTGTCGAAGAGCACAGCGTCCGAGGCACTTTGCCCGATGGCAGTACCCTGCAGATTCCAGCTTGTGTGGTTGCAACAGTGGACAACGGGAAGATTACCGAGTTGCGCGAGTATCTGGATGGAGCAAGTGCGCGAGGACTGATCAAAGCCCTCGCGGCTGACGGTTAAGACAGGCAGGGCTAGCTGTAGCGGTCTATGGCTTCCTTAATCAGGCGTTTGGCATCGTTCACACCACCCCAGCGTTCAACTTCAACCCATTTGCCATCTTCCAGGTCTTTGTAGTGCTCAAAGAAATGGGCAATCTGATCCAGCGTGATCTGCGGTAGATCTGTGATGTCTTTGACGTTTTCATAACGACGGGTCAGCCGGGTTGACGGCACAGCCACAACCTTTTCGTCACCACCCGCTTCGTCTTTCATCATCAACACGCCAATCGGCCGACAATTAACTACAGCACCTGGAGTGATTGCACGGGTATTGGCCACGAGCACGTCAATCGGGTCGCCGTCGTCCGACAGCGTATGGGGTACAAAACCGTAATTACCCGGATAGCGCATGGAGGTATACAAAAAACGATCGACCACCAGCGTGCCGGAGTCTTTGTCCATTTCATATTTGATGGGTTCACCACCCACCGGCACTTCAATGATGACATTGATATCGTTTGGAGCGTCGTCGCCGACGGTGATCCGTTCCAGGTTCATGCACTAACACCTTAGCTCTGGGCAAAAAGGCGGTAGTCTACCGTAGCATTAGCCACTCCGCGCACTTTTGGTGTTAAGGAAACGTAAATTAGCGGCGGATTATTGGCCCTGCTGGTGCTCGAATATTGATTTATAGCCGCTTTTCGACCAGTCCGGGGGCATGAGTACTGGACGCGGGTCAAACCTGGCTTCAATCCTCCAGACCAAGGATACGCCTGTTTTTTGAGACATCGGTGCCGCTGGCGGCAAAATCGTCGAACGCTTTGTCGGTGACGCGAATGATGTGATCCCTGATGAACGCCGCGCCTTCACGAGCGCCATCTTCCTGATGTTTCAGACAGCACTCCCACTCGAGCACCGCCCAGCCCTGGTAGTCGTACGCGGCCAGCTTGGAAAATATGGCTTTAAAATCAATCTGACCATCACCTAACGAACGAAATCTTCCCGGCCGTTGCAGCCAATCCTGATAGCCACCATAAATGCCACTGCGTCCGGTGGGATTAAACTCAGCATCTTTGACATGGAACATTTTTATACGCTCATGATAGATATCAATAAAGCTGAGATAGTCGAGTTGCTGCAACAGAAAATGGCTGGGATCGTAGAGAATATTGGCGCGGCTATGCCCGTTTACCGCTTCGAGAAAACGTTCAAAAGTTACGCCGTCATGCAGGTCTTCACTGGGATGAATTTCATAACAGACGTTTACGCCAGCTTCTTCATGGGCATCCAGTATCGGCCGCCAGCGGCGCGCAAGTTCGGCAAAGCCCTCTTCGACTAATCCGGGTGAACGCTGAGGCCACGGATACATCATCGGCCACAGCAGAGAACCCGAGAAAGAAACCTGTTCGGTCAAGCCCAGGTTTGCGCTGGCTTTCGCCGCTAACGTTACCTGTTGTATCGCCCACTGGGTTCTGGCTGCAGGATTACCGCGCACATGTGGAGCGGCAAATCCATCGAAGAGTTCGTCGTAGGCTGGATGAACCGCTACCAACTGCCCTTCCAGATGGGTCGACAACTCGGTGATAACCACACCTTGCGCCGCAACCCGGCCTTTAAGCTCATCACAATAGGTTTTGCTCTCGGCAGCCAGCGCAACATCAATGAACGCCGGATTTCCGATGGGTACCTGTACGCCGACAAAGCCCATATCCGATGCCCATTTTGCCATCTGATCGATGCTATTGAAGGGCGCCGTATCATCCATAAACTGGGCCAGAAAAATCGCGGGCCCTTTCAGAGTTTGCATGTGTCTTTCCTAGATCGTGTTCAATCTCACCCAGGTGCAATCCTGAGCGGAACTTTTTACCACCGCGTCGATAAACCGGTTACCCCGTAAGCCGTCCTCAATAGAGGGGTAATCATCAAAGGGTAACCCGCGCAGATCCAGACAGAAGTCTCGATACGTCTGCGCAAACGCCTCAATATACCCTTCGGGATGCCCCGCAGGAATGCGGGTTGCCGCCTGGGCATTGGCGCCCGTGCCCGGCCCGCCACTGCGCCTCACCTCATAGGGTTTGTCAGGCCAGCGCACAATCAGAGAATTGGCATCACTCTGTCGCCACTCCAGGCCACCTTTTTCACCATAAAGCTGCAGCGTGAGATCATTTTCTTTGCCTACTGCTATCTGGCTCGCGCTGATGATGCCGCGCGCACCATCACCCAGACGCAAAAGCACATTACCGTCGTCATCAAGGCTTCGACCCGCCACAAAGGTTGAAAGGTCGGCACAAACGGCTTCAATCGCCAAGCCACTGACAAAACTCAAGAGATTTTCAGCGTGACTGCCGATGTCTCCAAAACACCCAGCAGAACCTGCCCGGGCAGGATCTGTCCGCCACTGGGCCTGTTTACTGTCCTGCACATCCTGCGCCAGCCAACCCTGCAGATAAGCACAGCTGACACGCCGAACAGGACCCAGCGCACCGCTGGACACCAGATCCCGAGCCTCTCTGATCATCGGATAGCCGGTGTAATTATGAGTTAACGCAAACTTCAGATCTGTCGCCCGCACCTGCTCCGCCAGTTGCACGGCCTCATCAACGTGCATGGCCATGGGCTTATCACAAACCACATGAAAGCCGGCTTTAAGGGCCGCCTGCGCGACGGGCACATGCAGATGATTTGGGGTGACAATCACAACAAAGTCCATGCGCACGTTTTCGGGCAGCGCCCGCTCCCGGGCAAACATGGCCTCATAGTCTGGATAGCAGCGCTGGGCCGGCATACGGTATATTTCCTGACCCGAGGTTTTTGATCGCTGCGGATCTGAGGCAAAGGCGCCGCAGACTAATTCTGCATGGCCATCGAGTTCGGCCGCCATGCGATGTACCGGGCCAATAAAAGCCCCTTGCCCACCGCCGACCATGCCAAACCTTAACTTGCGATTCTGCACCTACACTCCCTCCACAAACAACGCTACGATAGCCTAAAGGGAGGTCAGCATGAGCACAAATATCCCACCGATTTCGGTGCAACTTTATACTTTGCGAGATGCATGTCAGGAGGACTTCGATAGGGTTCTGACTCAGCTCGCTGAAGCTGGATATGCCGGGGTAGAGCCATTCAACCTGTTTGGTAAATCGCCAGATGAATTCTGCCGACAGGTACAAGACCTGGGCATGCAGGTCAGCTCGAGCCATTTCCCCTGGACCAATCGCACCAAGAACCTTAACGAGGTGGTTGAGACTATCCAGGCACTGGGTTTAACCCGCGCACCAGGTGGCTTTGCGCCAGATGATTTCAAAGATCGGGCCAGCCTTGAGCAAACCATTGCAACCACCGCTGACCTGGTTGACGCCCTGAAGCCTCACGGTCTCACGTTGTTTCTACATAATCATTATTGGGAATACGACTTAATTGATGGCAGGCCCGCGTATCACTATCTGCAGGATGCAGTACCCGAAGTGGAATTTGAAATTGACAGCTATTGGGCAGCTAACTTCGGCCAGTGCAACCCGGCAGCGGAGATCACCCGGGTGAACAGACGTGTACCCCTGATCCACGTCAAAGACGGCCCGTTAGTCAAAGGTTTAAGTCATGTGGCTGTCGGCGACGGTAAAATGGACATTCCCGCGCTGTTTGCAGCCGCAGACCCGGATACGCTGGAGTGGGCAGTGGTTGAACTCGACCAGTGTGATACCGACATGATGACTGCGGTAACCAGAAGCTATAACTATCTCACCTCAAACAATTTGGCGCACGGCAATGTCTGAAATACTTTACGACTTCGGTACCGGCCGCTCGGACCCGAGCACTTTTCCCACCCAGGCAATCCAGGCAGCAGCAGTGGTTGCCATTGGTCGCGAAGCGGAAGCGTTGACGCGGTATCCAGGCGGCCTGGGGCACCAGCGTCTGCGCGAACTGATGGCACAGCGTGAAGGCCAACGCGAAGGTGTTGTCGTCGATCCCGAGCATCTGATCATCACCAACGGATCTATGCAGGCGGTGACATTAACCGCCCAGGCCCTGATGGAAAACAAAGGTGACACGGTACTGGTTGAAGAATATTCCTATCCGGGCACTTTGAGTGCCTACCGTGGTATTGGTCTTGAGATGGTGGGCATTAAACTCGACGAAGGTGGCATGCGTATTGATCACATGGCCGCTGAGCTTGCTCGACTGGAAAGTGAAGGCCGTCGACCCAAGTTCATTTACGCCATCAGCACCTATCAGAACCCGACAGGTTTTATCATGCCTAAAGCACGACGCCTGGAAATGATCGAGCTTGCGGCCCGGTACGATATTCCCATTGTTGAGGATAACTGTTACGCAGACGTACATTATGAAGGCGAAATCGAGCCTGCTTTATTTGCATTGGATGACAATCCAAAGCATATCTACTTAGGCTCCTTGTCAAAGATACTCGCACCGGGGTTTCGCCTGGGATACATCTATGCGCGCCCACCGATGCTGGAAAAAATGCTCGCCCATCGCCATGATGCCGGCTCAAACTATCTGGCATCTGCAATTGCAGCAGAATTCTACAAAGACGGCATCAGTGCGCACGCCGCCGTCACCAATCCGGTGCTCAAAATCAAACGCGATCTCACCGTAAACGGATTAGCAAACCATCTTGACGACATTTGTGTGTGGTCCAATCCTGCAGGTGGTCTGTTTGTCTGGGTACGCATGCCGGACGATGTGGATCGACCAAAACTGTGGCAACTGGCGCAAGACAATGGGGTTGCCTATTTACCCGGCGTGGCTTTTCACTATGCCAACCGCAACAAACCTTATCTGCGCCTGGCGTTTGGCCATTTGACTGAAGACCAGATCGTTCAGGGTATTCCGGTACTGGCGCGTTGTATTCGTGAGGCGCGCACCAGCAATGAAGCGCGCACGTTTCACAGCCTGTTCGAGGAAGAAGACTAGAGCTGGGGTCGCGCGCCTTTGACAAAATCGCGCACGCGGTCCATTAGAGTTTCATACTTCAGATCAGAAAACTCTCCGGCATCAAAGTACATGCCTTCACACTGTACACAGCTTTCAAACCAGATGTGTTTCTGACCTTGGTCAAACGTCTGATCCATTGTGATGCCACATTCGGGACAGTTAATTTCACCCAGGGCATCGTGCTTCTGACCAATTTTCTTGTTGCCGCTATCCAGAACAATTTCCGACATCCACTCGCGCTTCATCTCCAGCAGGACATCCGGTTTGCAGAACAGACCGCCACACTGATCACACCGGTGTACCGCAATCTTTCGACCGTAGGTTTCAGTCTGCATAGTGCCGGGACACTTAGGACATTTCATTCACGTCTCCAACAGCACTGTATAGAAACAGCTCACTCAAAATGGGTACCTGGCACGTAGTAGCGATTGTGCCAGATACCCATACCGTCTTCGGTCTCCAGCGGCATGCGCCAGCTGGTGACCTTGGCATTATCGAGTACTACTTTGAACAGACCTCTGGGTTGATCAATCGTGTTCTGCACGTAAGCTTGTGCACCCTGTTCGCCGACATATTTCTGTGCGGTGCGCTGATACAAATCGCGCCATTCATCGTCCGCACCTACATCAAAGACCAATTCCGCGGCACCTTCCACAATAACTTTCCGGTAGGGCAGCGGCTGTTCGTCGATACACAACGAAACACGCGGGTCGCGACGTAAACAGGCAAACCAGGCCGATTTTTCACGCGGCGTAAAGTAAATGGAACCTGCCTCATGAAGGAACCAGATCGGCGTGACCAGAGGACTGCCGTCTGCACGCACCACGGCGATGCGCATCAGCACGCCGGGCTCATTCAGAAATTCAATCTGTTCAGACGGGGTGAGTTTAGGCATAACCTTTTATCCAAATTTATCCCGCAGCTTCACTGGGCACCGCTACCGCAAGCATGGCTTTGTAATTTGGCTGGACTTCCATCTGCTCAAGGTAACCTTTTTCAATCAGCATCTGATGCGCCCGTTTCAGGTTATACCAGGGCGCATTGACCACAAGGTGATGCTCCAGATGGTAATTTACACCATAAGGTGCAATAAAAGCCCGCTCCAGCCAGTTGGCTTCTATCGTACGCGTGTTTCGCAGCCGATCATTATCGTCAGGAACAGCCGCGTGTTCACCTATGTTACGCAGGCGGGTAATAAACCGATTCCAGGTCAGCGCGGGCACCCACCAGAGAAGAAAGTAGAGGTACCATTTTCCCGCCAGGATGAAACCGGCAAGGAAAACCAGATTAATTACTATGTTAGGACCAAAGCGGCGCCAGCCATTTTTTAATGCCTGGCCTGTGGTCTCACCTTTAAACGCATCAGAGAACATGGCGCCATACTGTTTCCAACCGGTTTGACCCGAAAGGTCACGCCAGACTTTGCGTCGGAACGACGTCTTGCTGATCGGAAAAGGTTTGGATAAATGCAGATCGGGATCTTCAGGCTGCTGAGTGAACGCATGGTGTTGCAGGTGATACTTGCGGTACCCGTAGATGGTGCCGCTGGTAAACGGACGACTCAGCACCCACTCCGACAGCCAGTCATTGAGCTTGCGATTTCTGCTGAGCGCAAAATGGGCGCCATCATGAGACAACACCCCTAAACCCAGCTGGCGCGCCCCAATAATGAAGATCCCCAGCAGAACCGTCAGCGGATTGGTCCAGATGCCGACCACAATCCAAGTGGCCACAATCACCCCCCAGCAATGCAGCAACGCATAGGCCGAGCGCCAGGGTGAGTGCTGGCGTAGCTGCTCGATTTCAGCGTCGCTGAAAAAATCTTTTGGGCGTTGCAGTGTTGTCATCCCAACAGTCTACCACTTGTGTTCAGTTGCCAAAATCCCAAGTTTCGCCGGCGTGATAACGACGAAGAATCAGTTTAGCGATAAGAATTTTATGCACTTCATCCGGACCATCCGCAAGGCGCAGCGTGCGCGCGCCCTGATACATTCCGGCCAATGGCAAATCGCCCGAAACCCCTGCTGCGCCCCACACCTGAATTGCACGATCGACCACTCGAGAATAGGCTGCGGGTACAAAAATCTTTATCGCAGAGATATCCGTGCGCGGATCTACCCCAGTTTCCATCTTTTCAGCACAGTGAATCGTCATCAGCCGAGCGGACTGAATGTCCATATAACTCTCTGCAACAAACCCCTGCATAAACTGTTTTTCTTCCAGCTTTTCACCACCGTGCACTTCGCGGGTGGTTAAGCGCTCGATCATCAGATCAAACGCGCGCCACATGGAGCCAATTGAGTTCATGCAATGATAAACCCGCCCTGCACCCAGACGATCCTGTGCCGCCTGATGCCCGGAGCCGGTACGCCCCAACTGATTATTTTTCGGTACCCGGACATTGTCGTAAATGATTTCACAATGACTGGACGCTTTACCCCAGACCGGCACCCCACGCACAACCTTTAATCCGGGACTGTCTTTGGGCACGATGATCTGGGTCATGGTCTGCTTATCGCCGCTTGGATCGTTCGGATCAGCGGTACGACACATGACAATAAAGAAGTCTGCGGCATGGCCATTCGAGGTAAACCATTTATGGCCGTTGATGACCCATTCATCGCCATCCAGTACCGCCTGGGTTTTGATCGACCTCGGATCAGATCCGGGGTTGTCCGGCTCCGTCATAGAAAAACCCGATTGCATCGTGCCTTCGGTAAGGGGTTTCAACCATTGTTCGTGCTGCTCCGGTGTGCCGTATTTGGCCAGAATCTTCTGGTTGCCTGAATTGGGCGCAACCACGCCAAACAGTGAGGCTGCGCCGGGGCTGTAAGAGAGTATTTCGTTCATATAGGCGTGCTGCAGGAATGAGATCCCCATGCCACCAAACTCCTGGGGCAGGTGGGGTGCCCAGAGATTGGCATTTTTAACCTTGCTCTGAATCTCGTTACGCAGCTCGGTAGCCTCTGCCTTCACCTCGTTGGTGGCGTTGGCACTATCTGCAAGCCAACCCCAGAGGCGTTTTTCATTCGGCACAATATCGTTATTCACAATTTCCGCGGTGGCCATGCGAATGTCGTTCACTTCGCTGTCCAGGGTCGGAATCGGTTTGATGTTCATCGCCATGACTTATCTCCTCCTCAAGAACCTTCGAATCTACCCGATCTCGGCAACGCAAACTAGGGAGGCGCCATGGCGACGGGATGCGGCTATACTGCGCCGGCTATGCATGAAAAAGACAATTTGAAATACCCCTGGGACAACCATCCCGCCCCTGGCACCACCCAGGAAGTTGCGCCAGGTGTGCGTTGGTTGAGCATGCCCATGCCAGGCTCACTGAGTCACATCAACCTGTATCTCCTCGAGGACAAACACGGATGGTGGGTCATTGATACCGGCCTTGCGCTGGAGAACGTGACTGAACTGTGGCATCAGATATTCAGCCAGGAGTTGGGCAACCGGCCGGTTATTGGCGTGATCTGCACACACATGCATCCGGATCATATTGGCCAGGCGTCAATGATTACCGACTACTTCAGATGTCCTTTGTATATGACCCGTGCGGAATATTATCAGGCCAGGACGTTTGCAGGAGGCGGCGCCTCGCACCACTCCAGCTGGATTGGTCAGCAGTTTTACGAACGCGCTGGCATGCCCAGCGACTACCTGGAACAACTGGCCAAAATGTGGAGCCAGCGCTCCTCTGAAGGCATGTCGATGCCAGCTATGCCGTCAGGCTATCAACGGCTGCAGAATGGCCAGGTGTTGACCATTGGCCATAACGATTGGCAGGTTGTCGTCGGTTCGGGGCATTCGCCGGAACATGCCTGTTTATACAGTGCCGCCCTCAAAGTGATGATCTCCGGCGACCAGATTCTGCCCATCATCACCTCCAACGTCAGCGTGCACCCCACCGAACCCGAGGCCAACCCGTTGAAAGACTGGATGGACTCCCATGACCGATTTCTCTCAACACCTTCCGACACCCTGGTGCTGCCTGCCCACAATCTGCCGTTTTATGGCGTACGTGAGCGATTGCGAGGTTTAATCAGTCACCACGACGATCGTATGCTGGCCATCGAAGAAGCCTGTGTTGAACCGCATATTGCTAAAGATCTGCTGCCGGTTCTGTTTGCGCGCGAATTAGACCCGCGGCAGATGATGATGGCGTTGGGCGAAGCCATTGCCCACGTACACCTGCTGATGTACCGCAATCGGCTTGAACGTACATTGCATGAAGACGGCCAATACCGTTTCCTGTCCATCGACCCGGATCTACCGCGTCGCGCTCACCCCGGCACTCACGATGCGCCGAGTGACGGACCAGTGATGGTTTAGTGGCAAAACACGGTGAGCTGACGCTCAAACAGAGAATCGCGGTGATCACCTATCGAACCCTGAAGTGGGGTCGTGACCACGTTGCACCCGGTGTCCGCAGCCTGGTCGGCATCGGCTTCATGATCGGTGGCGTGTTAGGTTTTCTGCCGGTGCTGGGATTCTGGATGTTTCCTTTAGGTGTCGCCTTCGTGGCCATGGACATTCCATTGACCCGGTACAAAATTGAAGCTTGGATGGTGCGTCTCGAAGCTCAGCTTGAGACACACCCCAAACACCCTGAAAAGAAATAATCAGCCGGCGGCAGCCTGCACCTCGAAGCCAGCCTGCGGAAAATGCACAAACACGGTTGAGTCATCCAACGGTCTTTCGATCACAATTTCTTCTGCACTTGCCGCCACCAACGTGCCATCAACGGGAATACAGCCATAATCGACAGGTGTCACTGTGACCCGCTGGCCGATTTCATAAGCAACGTTGCTCGGCATCAAAAGAGCCGGTAGCTTCGGCTGCGCATCCCGTGCAGCAGTCAATGCGGCCTCCCCGTCACTGGCCTTGGGTTCGCCATGTCCCATCTCAACAATACGCTTGAACCAGGCCTGGATATGGCTGAACCCTTCCAGCAGTGGAGCATTAACCGGATTATTGTTGAGAAACCAGAGATTATGAAACACAGCAAAATCTGCAATGCTCGGAATTGCGCCGAACAGGAAACTACCTGTACCAGCCAGAGTGGTTTCCAGCTCATCCAGACAATGATTCAGGTAAGCCATGGCCGCGGCCGGCGACAGACTGGCAATCGGTTGATCACCCGACAGTTCAGCGCGATCTTTTGCAAACGCAGCCGCTTCCTCGGGCGAAAACTGCCCCATCATCACGGTTAGCGCCTCAGGGCGAAAATTCAACGCGACAGCCACCTTGAACAGCTGGCTGTCCGCCCAATCCGCGGTGCGATGTGCGGCAAAACCCTGACTGTAAAGGCTGTCATCGCCAACATGCCGAGCCAGACCTTTGCAGATAATTTTACTGTCACAGTAAACGTTGGCGCCAATCTGCAGCACTGGCGTGCGGCGATATCCACCCGACAGAGGCATCAACAGCGGCCGTGGCATGATGCTGGGAATCTCAACCGAATACCAAGGCAGATTGTAATAGCCTAAAAGTGCTCGAATTTTCTCCGAAAACAGCGAAGCGGGATAATGGTGCAAGTAGATCATGTCTAACTCGTGAATATTTCAGGTGCGTTATTCTAATCGCCAGGCGCGTGCTTGTCGTCAAAAGCAACGATCAGTCCAACACTTAACCGACCCCGGGACCGTGCATACAACTTGATAAAATTAACCCCACACTGCACAGTCTGGCCCATTAAGGACCCTGGGAAACACCATGAGTGATCTGGCTTTCTGCTCTGCGACAGAGCTGGCTGAAAAAATCAAAAACAAAGAAATATCTGCCCAGGAGCTTCTGCATCACTATCTGCGGCGGGTAGACAAATACAATGGTGAAATTAATGCCATTGTTGTGCAGATGCGTGACCAGGCGGAACAAGCCGCCAAAGCGACAGATCATGCAATTGCCAGCGGTGACACGCTGGGACCGCTGGCGGGTGTGCCGATGACGGTTAAAGAGTCTTATAACGTCGCTGGCACGCCGACAACCTGGGGCAACCCGGCATGGCGCGATAATGTGCCTGAGGAAGATGCCGAGTCTATTAAAAAGCTCAAGTCCATCGGCTTGAACATCTTCGGTAAAACCAATGTGCCGCTGTCCCTGGCAGACTTCCAGAGTTACAACGACGTCTATGGCACCACCAACAACCCCTACGACCTGACCCGCACGCCTGGTGGCTCATCCGGAGGTTCTGCGGCAGCCCTTGCTGCAGGTCTGACCGGCATCGAAACAGGATCAGACATTGGTGGCTCCATCAGGAACCCTGCACACTATTGTGGCGTTTTTGGGCACAAACCCACCTATGAACTGCTGTGGATGCGGGGACATACACCTCCGGGTGATGTCCGGTCCAGCTCAGACATTTCAGTGATTGGTCCGTTAGCCCGTTCCGCAACTGACCTGCAAACCGCTCTACGCGCTATGGCTGGACCCGACGAAATCAAACAACGGGGCTTTACCCTGAATCTGCCCGAGTGGCAGGGGCGAAGTCTGAAGGGGTTGAAAGTAGCCGTCTGGCGAAATGACGAAAACGCACCGGTGGCCAAAGAAGTTGAAGCGCGAGTAGATCTGGTCGCTCAGGCGCTGGCTGATGCCGGCGCGGTCATTCATACCGATGTGCGACCCGACTTTGACCCTGGCCATAGTCACGATACGTATCAGAATCTGCTGCAGTCGACGATGGCGATGCGCATGCCTGACGCTGAATACGACAGCCTGAAAGATTACGTGGCTGGCTTGAGCCCCAACGACAACAGTCAAGGCGCCAAAGTATTACGCGCCCAGGTGGCCAGCTTCAAACAGTGGGGCGCAGCAAACGAAGCACGGCACCACCTGCGCTGGCACTGGCATGAGTTCTTTAACAGTTACGACGTGCTGCTGACCCCTATGATGGCAACTGCCGCGTTCCCGCACGACCATCGCAAATTCAGCGAACGCACTTTAATGGTCGACAATCAGGAACGGCCCTACTTCGAGCAGGTTTTCTGGGCGGGCCTCACCGGCGTCACGTACCTGCCATCAACAGTCATCCCTACCGGCCTGAATAACGACGGCTTGCCGATAGGCGTGCAGATTGTGGGCCGGGAATATGATGATCTGATTACCATAGGCATCGCGCGGGAACTGGAGCGCATGGGTTTTCGGTTTGTCCCTCCCGCAAACTATATTGATTAGCTGCAGCAGAAAAAAAGACACACGTTTTCAACATGATTCACGCTCGCGCGCATCCGAATATCGCCCTGATCAAATACTGGGGCAAACAGACCAGGGCCGGCAATTTACCCGCCACGCCTAACCTGTCAATCACACTGGACAGCCTGGCAACAGACACCGTTGTCACAGAACACCATGAGGACGAAGTGTGGCTGAATCAGGAGCGGGTGATTGATCAGAAAATCATCCGCTTCCTTGAAGAACTGCGCGCTGAATTCGAACTGTCACCCATCAAAATTGAAACCAGTAACAACTTCCCTACCGGTGCCGGCCTGGCCTCCTCCGCCTCCGGATTTGCAGCGCTCATCTGTGCAATCAACCAACATGCGGAATTAGGCTTGGATGCAGATCTGATGTCGGACTGGGCTCGACGCGGCTCTGCCAGCGCGGCACGCTCGCTGTTTGGCGGCTACGTTGCATTGGTGCCACCTTTATGGCGCGCTCAGCCGATCGCACCAGCCAGCCATTGGCCACTGAAAACAGTTGTGGCAATCACCAACGAGACACGAAAACTGATCAGCAGCAGCGAAGGCATGGAACGCTCACGGCTGACATCAGATTTCTACACCACCTGGGTACGCGGCGCCGGCGACGACTTTGCTGGCGCGTTCGACGCTATCAACAACAAAGACTTCGACGCCCTGGCTGAAATCGCCGAGCTGAGCTGCCTGAAAATGCACAGCGTCATGCTGACAAGCGTGCCCACGCTAAGCTACTGGAACCCAGCCACTCTGGCATGTATGGACGCTGTGCGAGAATTGCGACAACAGGGCACGCCGGTGTTTTTCACCGTAGATGCCGGCCCCCAGGTCAAAGCCGTATGCGAGCCACAGTACGCGGAGCGCGTCAGCGAAGTACTCACCCATGTCCCTGGCGTGATACGCACCTTAACCTGTGGGTTGGGCAGCGCAGCGCATATTGTTGAATCTTGATCTATCGCGCGCCGGGAAAAATCGTTTTATGGGGCGAATACGCGGTGCTGGCGGGTGCGCCTGCCGCAGTCGCCGCCGTTGACCGCTACGCAAGAGTTGAGATCACATCCGCGGCAGACAGCTGGAGTTTTGTCAGTACAGGTTTTCTGACCCCGGGCGTACATAATTTCAGCGGGCAATTTACTGATGCGCCCTGCGCAAGCATGGCTGAGAGCGTTCTGCGTCATTTTGGTTTACGCGCCCTGCCTGCAGGATTCAGCCTGACCAGCGATACCGAGGGTTTTTTTCATCGGTCCGAAAACAAGATCAACAGTTCAGGTAAATATGGGCTGGGGTCTTCTGCCGCCGTATGTACCGCCACCTATTGCGCCCTGGCTGATCTGCTTGGCCACGACAAAACACTCAGTGAAGCAATTGCGATTCATCGAGCCTTTCAGAACGGTAAAGGCAGTGGCCTGGACGTTGCGGCCAGTTGGCAGGGTGGTTATATCCAATTCCACAGGGATGGCGTGCAAACTCAATCCTGGCCTGAAAATCTGCATTGGCAGGCCGTATGGACCGGCGCCAGTGCCGCCACTGATACTGCTCTGGGCCATTTTGCCCGATGGCAGGCTGAAGCTGACACAACGCCTCTGGAGCAACTGGTTACGGCCAGCCACCTGCTTTGTCAAAATCCTTCAATGGACAGTCTGCAAAGCTATACACATACCCTGGATAACCTCGACAAAGCGGCTCAACTGAATATTTTCACCCCTGCACACCAACGCTTAGCTACAATTGCGCACGCACATCATCTTATCTACAAACCCTGCGGCGCCGGGGGCGGTGATATCGGTATTGCCGTGGGTGAAAACCCGGATGCTCTGCAACAATTTTGTACCCAAGCGGCCGCACAGAATTTTGTTCCGCTCAACCTGGAGATAGCGCCCCATGGCGTCCAAACAGTCTGACACACCCACTTCATCCGGCATTTCATCTCGAATTCCGAATTTTTTCCGTATGCCGGTGAGTGAACGAATTGCGGCCCTGCACGAACGGGGTCTGCTCAGTGCTACAGATGTTGCACAACTGGTCTCTGCCCAGCATCAGCTCACGGTCAACGTCGCCGATAAAATGATCGAAAATGTGGTTGGTGTGTTTGGTCTGCCAATGGGCGTGGCACTGAACTTTCTGATCAACAACAAAGATTATGTTATCCCGCTGGTGGTTGAAGAACCCTCAATTGTTGCGGGTTTGTCCGGCGCCGCCCGTATGGCAAGACTCGGGGGTGGTTACACCGCAAGCGCTACTGACCCTATTCTGATCGGCCAGGTACAGGCGGTATTAGACAACAACCCCGAACAGGCCATGGCAACTTTGCTTGAGCATAAAGCTGAAATCCTTGCGCTGGCCAACAGTCTGCACCCGAAAATGGTGGCGCGAGGCGGTGGCGCTATGGATATCGAAGTATTCCATCACCATGCTGAACAAGACGGCCGACACATGGTAGTCCTGCACCTGCTGGTGAATACCTGTGACGCCATGGGTGCCAACCTGGTCAACACCATGTGTGAAGGTATTGCCGGCCTGGTGGAAAGCCTCACAGGTGGCAAAGTTTTTCTGCGCATTTTGTCGAATCTCACCGACCGCGCCATTGCCACAGCCAAAGTGGTTATTCCTACCGCCAATCTGGAAGGCAAAGGTTTCAGTGGCGAGCAGGTTCGCGATGGCATCATCCTTGCCAATGACCTTGCGCTTGCCGATCCCTACCGCGCAGCTACACATAACAAAGGCATCATGAATGGCGTCGATGCTGTGGCCATCGCCACCGGCAACGACTGGCGCGCCATCGAAGCTGCTGCCCACGCCTACGCGGCGCGTAGCGGGCGATATAAAGGCTTGACCCGCTGGTACAAAAATCCAGAAGGCGCGCTGGTTGGCGAAATAGAGATACCTATGAAAGTGGGCACCGTAGGCGGATCGTTAGAAAGCAATCCATCGGTCAAAATCAATCATCGCCTGCTGGGTTCACCCGGCGCCACTGAACTGGCCTCTATCATGGGTACAATTGGACTGGCACAGAATTTTGCTGCCCTGCGCGCTCTGTCGACCAACGGCATACAACAGAATCACATGAATCTGCACGCTCGCAGTGTCGCCAGCAGTGCTGGTGTACCGGATGAACATTTTGAGAGCGTTGTTGAGGGCTTGATTGAATCCGGCGACATAAAGGTCTGGAAAGCCCAGGAAATTGCGAAGAACCTGTCACGCAGAATAGCCCAACCTGAGGCGGGCGAGCGCTACGCCGCATGCGGTAAAATTATTCTGTTAGGAGAGCACGCGGTTGTTTATGGCCGACCGGCCATCGCACTGCCGATACCACTGGCGGTAGAAGCCATGGTGCGTCGCGAAGGCCAGGGTATCAACATTGTTATTCCGCGCTGGGGACTGGAACAGCCGGTACACGCTAACACCCAGGGACTCAGCGGCATTCTGGCGAAGATTCTAAACGACCTCGATCTTGACCGGGAAAACATGACAATAGAGGTGTTCCCACATATTCCACGCGCCATGGGATTGGGCGGCTCCTCCGCTCTGGCAGTGGCTATTCTGCGCGCGTTGGACGCTCAGTTTGATCTCGGCATGGACAACAGCCGCATCAATGAGTTGGCCTATGAGTGTGAGAAGGCCGCACATGGCACACCTTCCGGCGTGGACAATACCGTGGCCACCTACGGCACCCCACTGCGCTACCAGCAGGTCGACGGCAAGCCGATTTTCCGCGACTTACGCCTGACCGAGCCCCTGCAACTGGTGGTGGGCATCACCGGCCGGGAGAGCCTAACGGCTGATACGGTAGCCCAGGTGCGCAACGCCTGGACCCAGCATCCAGATCGTTACAACAGCATTTTTGATCAGATTGGATCGCTGACCGAAGCCGCTGAACAGGCGCTGGAGCAAGGTAAATTAGGGGACCTCGGCGACCTGATGAACCTCTGCCATGGTTATCTCAATGCTCTGCAGCTGTCGACGCCGGAACTTGAAGAACTCATTCATATTGCGCGTGCCAACGGGGCATTGGGTGCAAAACTCACCGGCGGCGGGGGTGGCGGGTCTATGATCGCACTGTGTCCAGACAACCCCGATGCGGTTGCCCAGGCAATGCAGGCTGCGGGCTACGAGACCCTCAGCGTTACTGTGGGTTAGTGCGCTTTTACAACCACAGGTCTAGGTTGCACTGATACTTGGCCGCGAGTTAACCAGTTCAGTCCAGCGTGCAATATTAGGCAGATCTGGCAGCGTGGCTACTTTGACCCGCTTGGCAAAGTCCAACGTCACAATCAGCGTGATGTCCGCAACACTGAAATCGTCACCCGCCAGATAGGTGCTGTCAGCCAGTTGATCGTCAAACATGGTCAGGGTCTTGGGAATTTTCAGAGCACACACCTCACCCCACTCCTTCACACACGTTTCGCGGTCTTTGAACACACCGGAAAGATTCCGGAACGCACCGGCTACTTCCATCAATAGATTCAGTTCAACACGACGCTGCCACATTTCAATCAGTGCGCTGGCCAGAGGAGTGTCGCCAAACAGGCACGGCTGCGGGTGCAAGCCTTCCAGATAGCGGCAAATCGCAATGGATTCACCAATGCATGTGCCGTCATCCAGTTCCAGCATCGGCACGCGGCCACCCGGATTCTTTGCCAGATACTCTGCGCTGATGTTCTCTCCACCACGAATATCCACCGCGACCCGCTCACAATCGATGCCTTTTTCTGCCATAAAAATATGTACGCGACGGGCATTCGGGCTGGGGGATTCATGCAGTTTCATAAAGCATCCTTCGTAAGGGTTAACTATTTTTCATCATCTAGCGACAGATGCGTGGTGTCCGGTGGCGGCGGCGCAGGGTCAGAATCAAGATCGGCGAGAATCTCACCCACCTGCGCCAGTTCAAAGTCAGCATCGATCTCTGCAACCACCACATCCCGGTCAATATCTTCCATACCCAACTGCGCGCCTAACTCGGCCAGGGTGAGGTGATCAACATTGGGGGCAGCAGGCTCAACCTGCGGTTCATCTACGTGGAAAACGGCACCCTGCACCGACAGATGCGAGGTATCCACCTCAACCGGCGGCGCTGCTGGACGTTCATGAGGTGCCAGCACATCTGCGCCGGGAGGTAATACGCTCAGGCCGCCGGTATCCGGCCCATCCGGCCCCGCTTCGGAGCCCACCGGCAATACACGTAAACGCGCGCCGGCTTTTTCAAAAGCCATCTGGTAGCGCACTGCGGTCGCCTCATCTGTGGCCTTTTTCACCACCACCGCCTTGCCTGAAAACAGGGCTTCCATGCGCCCATCATCCAACTTGAGGACCGCCTGCAGGCGTTTTTTCACCACAGCTGGATGTTGGCCAGACAGCACCTCTGCCGAAAAAACCAAACGATATTCATCACTCATGGCGGCGAGCGTACACGTGATTGATCTCAAAACCTAGTCGGGGGAAACTGGTGACTCACAACAGGGGAATGGGATCATGAGCACACCGGCAAATGTGGTGGTACTACCACAATCCACGGCTAAATTACGCATCGAGCAGCTGAATCTACCGGACCCTGGTCCAACCCAGGTGGTCGTCAAACAATACGCTTCGGGGATCTGTCACTCCCAACTGCACCAGATGCATCGACCGAGAACCTCACCGGTCATCCTCGGACATGAATCCACCGGAGTTGTTCTTAAAACCGGATCAGAGGTCAGCCATGTGAAAGAAGGTGATACCGTTCTGGTGACCTGGGTACCACGCAATGCCGCCGCTACAGATGTCCCCCCGGTTACCGCAACGCTTAACGTCAGCGACGGCGTAGCGGTGTCAGAGAACGTGTTCACCTGGGCGGACCACACCTTGTGTGATCAGCAATATGTGGTGAAAGTTGATCCAGATATCGCCCGGGACGTCACCGCAATTATCGGCTGTGCCGTGATGACTGGCGCAGGCGCGGTGATCAATACCGCCAATGTTCAGCCCGGCGACAGTGTCGTCATCTTCGGCGTTGGCGGCGTGGGCCTATCCGCTGTTGTCGGTGCCCGGGTTGCAGGTGCCAACCCGATCATCGCCGTAGATCTGGACGATGACAAACTCGAGTTTGCAAAAGCATTTGGTGCGACCCACGGCATCAATGCAAGTCAGACGGATCCGATTGAGGCCATCCACGAGATGACCGCCAGCGAAGGCAAGTTCACCATTTTCAAACAACCGGTTTCAGGTGCGGACTTTGCCTTCGACTGTATTGGCATCAAACAAACCATGGAACAGATTGTACCTGCCTGCCGCGCCGGACATTTTGGTGCAGGTCCCGGTGGCACAGCAGTGCTGGTTGGCGTCCCCACCACATCGGTGGAGCTGAACGCCATAGATGTCCTGGTCAATGAAAAACACTTCATCGGCAGCATTGGTGGTTCCTGTGCGCCGGACCGGGATTTTCCGACCTTTCTCAACTGGCATGCCGACGGCACGCTGGACCTCGAGCGTATGGTCACCGCCCGGTACCGGCTGGAAGACATCAATG
>CBDUMB010000003.1:0-20272 GCA_965368205.1 uncultured Pseudomonadaceae bacterium
AAGCAGCAGGGTGGCAAACACGTCTCGGTGATGGTCATGGGGTCGCTGTCTTCACTGGTAGTATCCCCTTGCGTTTCTGCACCGCTGGCGGGTGCGCTGATTTATATCTCGACGTCCAATGACGCAGTTTTAGGCGGTACCGCACTGCTGGCGCTGGGTCTGGGCATGGGCGTGCCGCTGATGATTGTTGGCGGCAGCGGCGGGCACTGGCTGCCGCGTGCAGGCGCCTGGATGAACGGCGTCAAAGCTGTATTTGGTGTTGGCCTGCTGGCCGTAGCCGTCTGGTTGCTGGAACGGGTTGTGCCACCGGCTGTCACCCTGGTGTTGTGGGCGGCCCTGTTGATCGGTAGCGGGGTTTATCTGGGCGTGCTTGATTTCTCTCCGCGACAAGGTTTTGCGCAGCTGGGCAAAGCGGCGGGCTCGTTAGGATTCATGTGGGGCGTTTTGCTGCTGATTGGCGCAGCCAGCGGTGCACACGACCCGCTGAAACCGCTGGCCAAATTATCTGGCGGTGGTGTCAGCGCTGGGGGGGCTGCGGTTCATGCAGAACCCCAGTGGCAAGCGGTTAAAAGTCTTGCGGATGTACAGGCGCAGATTGCCGTGAGCAACAAGCCGGTGATCCTCGACCTTTACGCTGACTGGTGTATCTCCTGTAAAGTCATGGAGCGCAACGTCTTTCCTGAAGCCGCAGTGGCTGCACGACTCAACCAGTTCACCCTGCTGCGCGCGGATGTGACAGACAACGACGCGATAGATCGTGAGTTGCTGAATCACTACGGTCTCTTTGGTCCGCCCAGCCTCGTCTTTTTCGAAGGAGAAGGCGGTGAGTTAACAGATGTTCGTATCCAGGGTGAGGTCAATGCGGAAACGCTGGCTGCTCATCTGGGTGCGGTTTTAGCTTCTCTGAACGCAGGAAGACTTGGTAACGTCGGCGAAATAGCAGCCATTTCCGGTTAAAATTGCATTAATCAGGTCTGTTCGTGTTGATTGAGAGCGAATAAGCGCTTGATTCTCCTAAGTGATCCTCCAAAATGCCTCACTTTGTTTCGGGTGAGCTTAAAATGCCTTCGATTCTGGTTCTACACGGTCCTAACTTAAATCTGCTCGGTTCTCGTGAACCCGAAGTGTATGGCTATGACACACTGGCAGATGTGAATCAGAAGATCGTTGCGGCTGCGCCCGCTGGCGTAGACGTCAAAACTCTGCAGAGCAACGCCGAACATGTGTTGATTGATGCCGTGCACGAGGCAAAGGCCCAGGGCGTGGATTTCATCATTATCAATCCAGGCGCATTTACACACACCAGTATCGCTCTGCGGGATGCCTTTCTGGGCGTAACGATACCGTTTATAGAAGTGCACCTTTCTAACGTGCACGCGCGTGAAGATTTTCGTCAACAATCCTATTTGAGTGATATCGCCGTTGGCGTGATCACTGGCTTGGGTGCCGGCGGTTATGTTTATGCGTTGCAGGCCGCGTTGGCAAAAATGGATGCTTAATCCGTAAAAATCACAGGGGGGCCCGGGTGGCAGTGGATCTACGTAAAGTCAAAAAACTGATTGAGTTAGTGGAAGAATCTGCAATTTCCGAACTGGAAGTCAGCAGTGGTGATGAATCTGTGCGCATTGTCATGCACCGGCTGCCGGCAGCTGGCACTGGGTCTGTTGCCCCCGCAGTGGTCACTGTGCAAGCGCCAAACGATACGCCAGCGTCCGGCGCTGCGCTTGAGAACTTTGTCGCGCCAATGGCCGGCACGTTCTATCGGCAATCGCATCCGGAAGCGCCTGTGTTTGTTGAAACAGGTCAGCAGGTACACGCTGGCGATGTCCTGTGCATCATTGAGAGTATGAAAATGATGCACGAAATCCGTGCTGCAAAGGATGCCTGTATCCAGCAGATCTGCGTGGCAAACGGTGAGCCCATCAGCACCGGAGATGTCCTGTTTAAGCTGTTGTGAGCTGGTTACAACTTGAACTTCGTGTTGCCCCGCTATCCCTGACTGACAGCGAAGCTGTTTTGTTGGAAGCGGGTGCCGTTGCGATCACATTACTCAGCGATGACGATGAACCGGTTTTAGAGCCGGCACCAGGAGAAACCCCCCTCTGGTCCAGTGTGCGCGTGCTTGCCTTGCTGCCTGTGGACACCAATATGGCCGAGTTACAGGTGCAACTCCAACACCTGCCACAGATACCGCCGGTGCTGGATGTGCAGTTTATAGCTGACCAGAACTGGCAGGCTCAGGTGAATAACCATGCGGTGGATCAGGTTTTTGCGCAGCGTCTGTGGCTGTTGCCGAAGCATCAGCAGGTTGATGAGACGCTTGCGCAACGCTACACCCTGTTACGCCTGGAGCCGGGCCTGGCGTTCGGTTCCGGCAGTCACCCGACGACCCGGCTATGTCTGCAGTGGCTGGCTGAAAATATTCAGGCCGGGCAGAAAGTCCTGGATTTTGGTTGCGGCTCTGGTGTGCTGGCAATAGCGGCAGCGCTGCTGGGTGCTGAGGTGGTCGCGGTAGACCACGATCCCCAGGCAATTCTGGCGACACGGGAAAACGCGGATTACAATGGACTCGATACTCGTCAGGTAGACGTTGTTTTGGCTGAACAGTGGCAAGCGCACCTATATCCCCAACACTTTGATGTGGTGGTTGCCAATATCCTGGCCAGACCCCTGCAGGACCTGGCTGCAGAGTTTGAATCAGTCACCTTGCCCGGCGGTGCGATTGTTCTGTCGGGCATTCTGGAAGCCCAGGCCGCCGAGGTTGCCGGCAGCTATAAACAGACAACCTATGCTGAGCCACGAATTGAAGCGGGTTGGGTATGTCTGGCTGGGGTTCGGGCCTGATCGCGCGGCTCATTAAACATGTCAGAAGAAAACCTCGATCCTCTTATTACCGAATGTCCGAACTGTGACACACGTTTTCGCGTTACTGAGTCTCAGCTGCAGATTGCCGGTGGTCGAGTGCGCTGTGGTGCGTGTCTGGTGGTGTTTGATGGAACCGCCCATCTAAGCCTCGACGGCGAAGACTTCGTTACCGGTGATGAATCTGAAGATGTTGATGCGCTGCTGGATGAGCTGGATGAAATCTCTGCACGCGAACCTTCTCAGGCACCTTCTATGCCGAGTTTGTCGGAAGCAGATTTTATTCCGGTCTCTGCGGCGCAGATGGCCAGAGGGCAGCCTGAAGGAGCACAGAATTCAGCGGATGATGAAGCCAGTCTGCCGCCGGAACTGCTGGCCTTGGAAGCCGAGTTTCTGGCCGAAATGCAAAGTTCCGATGCGCCGCCGCGCAGCCAGGCAGATAATCTGCGTGAAAACCCGGATGAACACCCAGAGGAAGATCTGGACGCCCCAGTGGCAGAAGCCTTTGGTATTTCTGTGGGCGAAGCGCAGCAGTTGCCCGCCACGGCGGACGAGTCTGCAACAGAAGGATCTGCGGTAGATACAGAGTCTGACTGGGACGAATCTGTTGCGGAAGATATCTGGCAAACGGATGACGCTCAAGCGGATGCCGCTGCAGCCGATAAACAGACGCCTGAGCCGCAGGTCGATCAGGAGATTGAACTTCAGGCGTTACCTGGATCCGCACCTGACGTTACCCCTGTCGACGATGACGCGCCTTCTGAAGCTGCACCTGTGCTGCAAAAGTCCGCAGCGGAAATGAGCCAGAGTGAGCGGGTGTCGGGTCATCTGCCTGACTTTTCCGATGTGGAACTGGAACTCGAGCCCGATACGCCGGATAAACGTACCTGGATTACCCTGATTCTGGTGCTGTTGGGCTTGGTGGCGCTACCCGCTCAGGTGCTTTGGTTTCAATACGATGCCTGGAGCATGAATCCGCAATATCGGCCGATTTACGAAACCGTTTGCCGGGTGGCGGGTTGTGAATTGCCGCCGCTGCGCAACGTCTCCTTAATTAATGCGCAAAAATCAGTTATTCGCGTGCATCCGGAGCAACCGGATGCCCGTATTGTTGATGTGTTGATGGTTAACAACGCCGAGTTTGCGCAGCCGTATCCGTTGATCGAATTACTGGCCACAAATATGCGTGGGCAGCTGATTGCCGGGCGGCGCTTCAAGCCAGAAGAATATCTGGCCGGCGAGGCAGGCGATGGCTCGTTGATGCCATCGCGTACGCCCGTCCACGTGTCCCTGGAGATCCAGGATCCGGGAGAAGATGCGCTGAACTTCGAAGTTAAATTTCGTTAGCATACAAAGTTAGCTTTGAGCGAAAAAGCGGTTGCCAAGCGGGGGCGCAGGCGGGTTTACTAGCGCTCTTTTTTAACCTTGAGAGGGTGAATCATGTTGGGATATGTAACCATTGGGGTCTCCGATATGGATCGTGCGGAGGCTTTTTACGGGCCGCTGCTGGAGCAGATCGGCGCAAAACAACTGTTTGGCCAGGATCGCATCAAATTTTATGGCACGGGCATGGACAGCGCGATGCTGGCGATTTGTATTCCTTACGATGAGCAAGCGCCTAATTGCGGTAATGGCAACATGATTGCGATTCCCGGCGGTTCCCGCGAAGGTGTCGACAAGCTCTACGCAAAAGCGATTGAGTTAGGCGGCAGCGATGAAGGCGAACCAGGAGAGCGGCTGCCGGTTTTTTATGGCGCCTACTGCCGCGATCCGGATGGTAATAAACTCTGCTTCTACGAAATGAAAATGTAGGACCACACTATGGCGGGTAGCGTGTGAACACGCCGCCCGCCTGACGTCTTCCCCTCTGTTATCAGACTGTCATGAAAATCGGCGCCGTTGAACTTCCTAATACGTTTGCCTTAGCGCCTATGGCGGGTCTAAGCGATGTACCCTTCCGCACCATTGCCTGGCAATTGGGCCGTCCCTATCTGGTCAGCGAAATGGTATCCAGCAAAGTTGAGCTCTGGGAAACGGGCAAAAGTCGTTTGCGGCGGGTGCCCGTGCCGGGTGCGACCCCGGTGGCGGTCCAGATTGCTGGTACTGACCCACAGGTTATGGCGGAAGCTGCGCAACGCCATGTCGATGAAGGCGTGGAAATCATTGATATCAATTTTGGTTGTCCGGCGAAAAAAGTGTGTCGCAAGTTTGCCGGTTCAGCTCTGCTGCAGGACCTTGATCTGCTTGGCCGCATTGTTGACGCGGTGGCCCGGGCAGTGCCGGTGCCAATAACCGTGAAAACCCGTACAGGTCTTACAACCCAGGACGATTTAGGTGTGCAGGCAGGTTGCATCGCTGTGCAGAACGGCGCGCAGATGGTGGTGATGCATGGTCGCAGCCGTGCCTGTAAGTTCAACGGACAAGCTGACTATGCTGCTGTCCGCGCGCTGAAGTCGAAGGTTGATGTGCCGGTGATGGTTAATGGGGATATCGACAGTGTTGCTGCTGCGCATCAGGCGCTGGCGGATTCCAATGCGGATGGTGTGATGATCGGTCGTGGTGCGCTGGGCCAGCCCTGGTTGTTTGCTGAACTGGCGGGTAAGCCGGTGCCTGATAGGCCGGGTAAGTGGCAGATCATCTGTACCCATGTAGAGTTGATGCACAGTTTTTATGGCGAACTGGCAGGCCTGCGGATTGCCAGAAAACATGTCCTGGCGTACCTGCAGCATCTGGGATTAGCCGAGCACGGCAAAGCGTTTCTGCAGGTTAGTGATGCACATGAACAGCTGGATTGGCTGTTGAGTATGAGCCGATGGGATCAGCAGGCCCGAGATGCGGCGTAACTTTGAAGGCGGGGATTGCTACCCGAACGGCACACTTTGGAAATCGAATTGACGAACGTAAACATAAAACGCGCGCTGCTCAGCGTTTCTGATAAAACCGGCGTTGTAGAGCTGGCAGCTGCCTTGAGCGCAGCGGGTGTAAGCCTGCTGTCGACTGGCGGCACACATAAAATTATTGCTGATGCCGGTATCCCGGTAACCGAAGTGTCTGCATACACGGGTTTTCCGGAGATGATGGAAGGCCGTGTGAAAACTCTGCATCCGAAGGTACACGGCGGTATTTTAGGCAGGCGCGATCTTGATCAGGCGGTGATGCAGGAACATGAGATCGACCCGATCGACCTGGTGGTAGTGAATCTGTATCCGTTTGCACAAACCATTGCTAAGCCTGACTGCAGCGAAGCAGATGCCATAGAGAACATTGATATTGGTGGCCCGGCAATGTTGCGTTCAGCAGCGAAGAATTTTCAGCATGTCACCGTTGTTGTTGATCCAGCCGACTATGCTGAACTGACAGCTGAGCTGGACGGCGGTATCGCGCTTGAACGACGGCGTGCATATGCGGTGAAAGCGTATCGTCATACGGCGCAGTATGATGCGACGGTGGCGGCCTATCTCGGTGCAGATGAGCTTCTGCCGGCATCTCTCAGTTTAAGCTTCAACAAGTTGAGCGATATGCGTTACGGCGAGAACCCACATCAGCAGGCGGCGTTCTATGCTGAGGCGCTCACCCCTGCGAGTGGTCAGATTGCCAGTTATGTACAGCACCAGGGTAAGGCGTTGTCATATAACAATATTGCCGACACAGATGCCGCGCTGGAGTGCGTCAAAGTGTTCACCGAGCCGGCGTGTGTCATTGTGAAACATGCCAATCCCTGTGGCGTAGGTGTGGCCGAAAGTATGGAAGAAGCTTACAACAAAGCGTTTGCAACAGATCCCACCTCTGCATTTGGCGGTATTGTCGCTTTTAACAGAGCACTGGACGGCGCAACCCTTGCGCAGATACTGGAGCGGCAGTTTGTTGAAGTTGTGATTGCACCAGAAGTCAGTCATGAAGCGGTCGACGTTGCCAAAGCCAAAAAGAATGTGCGCCTGCTCAGTTGTGGCGCCTTGCGGGACGCAGGCACCCGACTCGACTTTAAACGTGTGGGTGGTGGATTGCTGGTGCAGTCGCCAGACAATTTGTGTCTGGACGAGGGTGCTCTGGCGGTTGTCACAAAGCAGCAGCCTACCGAACAACAGATGCAGGATTTACTGTTTGCCTGGAAGGTGGCCTGGTTTGTGAAATCCAACGCCATCGTGTACGCCCGGGATGGCCAGACCATTGGTGTCGGCGCAGGCCAGATGAGTCGTGTAATCAGCGCAAAAATTGCAGGTCTGAAGGCAGCTGAAGAAGGTTTGCAGGTGAGCGGCGCGGTCATGGCGTCGGATGCCTTTTTCCCGTTTCGCGACGGGATTGATGCTGCAGCAGAAGCGGGTATTAAAGCCGTGATTCAGCCGGGAGGATCAATGCGTGATGACGAAGTCATTGCGGCTGCGGATGAACACGGCCTGGCGATGGTCTTCACCGGCGTACGTCATTTTCGCCACTAGGATAAATGAAAGCACAATCCACCGAGGATAAAGGTCTATGAAAGTTCTGGTCATAGGTTCAGGCGGGCGGGAACACGCCCTGGCCTGGAAGCTCAAACAAAGTGAAGGTGTGGAAGAGGTGCTGGTGGCGCCAGGCAATGCAGGCACAGCCCTGGAGCCCGGCGTGCGCAACGTTGACGTGCCCAGTGATGATATTGACGCATTGTTAGCGATGGCTAAAGCTGAAGGCGTAGGCTTCACTGTTGTGGGTCCGGAAGCGCCGCTGGTTGCGGGCGTGTGCGACGTTTTTAATGCCAGTGCGATGCCTTGTTTTGGTCCCAGTGCGGCAGCTGCGCAGCTTGAAGGCAGCAAAGATTTCAGCAAAGAGTTCCTGGTGCGTAATGATATTCCAACTGCTGCGTATGAAACGTTCAGTGACCTGGACAAAGCCAAAGCTTACATCCATGCGCAAGGTGCACCTATTGTTGTTAAAGCGGATGGCCTGGCGGCGGGCAAAGGTGTGGTGGTGGCGACCAGCGAAGAGCAGGCGTTAGCCGCGGTGGAAGATATGCTGAGCGGTAATGCGTTTGGCGAGGCGGGCGCCACTGTTGTGATAGAAGAATTTTTAAGTGGTGAAGAAGCCAGTTTTATCTGTTTGTGTGATGGTAAAACCGCGGTGCCGTTTGCCTCCTCCCAGGATCACAAAGCGATTTTCGACGGTGACAAAGGCCCCAACACAGGGGGCATGGGTGCTTACTCACCGGCTCCGGTGATAGACGATGCGCTGCACGAGCGGATCATGGCTGAAATCATCGAGCCCACCCTTGCGGGCATGGCTGCAGACGGCATTCCATACGTAGGATTTCTCTACGCAGGCCTGATGATCTCTGCAGAGGGTGATCCGAGAGTGATTGAATTTAACTGCCGCTTTGGCGATCCGGAAGCTCAGCCTGTGATGATGCGTTTGCAGTCGGATCTGCTGGCTGCCTGTCAGGCGGGCCTGGCTGGAGAGCTGGCACACTTCAATCTGAGTTTTGATCCTCGGGTGGCCTTAGGAGTGGTTATGGCAGCCGGCGGTTACCCGGGGAGTTATACAACCGGCGATCAAATCAGCGGGCTGCAGAAAGAACTCCTGGATACCAAGGTCTTTCATGCCGGCACCCGACTTGAGGACGGCCATGTTGTAACCAACGGTGGCCGCGTGCTCTGTGTTGTCGGCATGGGACAGACGGTGGCCAACGCCCAGGCGCGGGCCTACGAACGCATTGAGAATATCGGCTGGCGTGGTCGTTATTTCCGCAAAGATATTGGTTATCGCGCAGTCGAGCGAGACTAGATCCCTCAGCACAATCCGTAATTCGCTGCTGAGCAGGCAGCCGTCGTTGCTGCAAGCTGTGGCTATGTTAGTGCAGCAATTTTTACGAATCCCCGAATTCAAACAGACACCCAAAGCTGAAGTTCAGGCGTTGGTGCAATGCGCACGGGTGTTGTGCCTGCCCGCGCAACGGTGGTTGTTGCGGGATGGGCGAAAACTGGATGCCTTTCTGTATCTGCTACAGGGGTCGATTGCGGTAGGACATGAGCATCGGGTAGCCCGTGCCGAGGGGCCGCTGCGGCACTTTTATCCCGGTGGCACCAATATTCGCACCCGAACTCCGGCTCGGGTGTTGTGGGTGGATGCTGCGCAGCATGAGTTTCTCAGCCGACGTGCGCAAGCTATGGCATCAATTGATGCCCCCACAGATACACAATGGCTGGAAAATTTTCTGAACTCAAAGATGATGCAGCGCCTGCGTCCGGGTTACTGGCAGCGGCTGGTGCAATCTTTCTGTCCCCGACATTACCGTGCCGGTGAAAGCGTTATCGAGAAAGGAGCAAAGGGCGACGTCTGTTTTGTTATCCAGCAAGGGCATGTTGTGGTGCACGATGGTGCGCATACCTTATGTCATCTTGGTCCGGGTGATTTTTTTGGCGAAGATGCGCTGGTAACCGGTGCCTGCCGCAATGCCTCTGTGACCACCCTGCAGCCAGCGATTGTGCAGTGCATTGATAAACGTGTGTTCATTCGCCTGTTACTCGAGCAGGTGATTGAATTTGTTAATGCGCAAAATGGTGGGCAGCTTTTACGCTTAGCCGACGGCTGTAAATCTGCCGGGGGTGTGGCTCTGGTCGATCTGCGGAGTCATATTCAGAGGCTGGATGGCAAAACCAAATACTATGTTGCAGGGGGTACTCGGGCTCAGCGCGCATTAGCAGCCTTGTTGCTTATACAGCAGGGTTATTCAGCTTTTCCGCTCGCGCGCGACGGGTAGGACGATTCCAAAACCCAGGTTATGCGGGCCAGGTTATGCGGGCCAGGCTATGCGGGAATGGTGCGATCTTTTGCCCAGGTGCGCAGTGACTGTATGCTTTCCCCGCGCAGTACTGATATCGGGTAGGTACGATCCAGTGCGGACTTGATATCACTCTGGGTGATTTTCCCATCTCGCGCAGCGGCCAGGTACCGGGCGGACACAATGGCTTCTTCGATTTCAGCGCCGGTGAAATCCTGTGCTGTCTGCGCCAGGGCCGGCAGGTCGAATTCGGCTGGATCGAGGTCGCGTTTAGCCAGGTGGATGCGGAATATCTCCTGGCGTATTTCTGCATCGGGCAGATCCACAAAAAACACTTCGTCGAGCCGCCCTTTACGCAACAGCTCTGGTGGCAGTCCAGTAATATCGTTAGATGTCGCGACGATGAATACGGCGTTCTTGTTCTCGGCCATCCAGGTAAGCAGGGTGCCCAGAATGCGTTGCGAAGTGGCGTTGTCACTTTGTCCGGTTGCCAGACCCTTTTCGATTTCGTCCATCCACAAAACACAAGGGGCCATGAGTTCAGCCTGTTTCAGTGAGTTGCGCAGGTTGCGTTCAGTCTCACCGAAATATTTGTTGTAGAGGGTGCCAAAATCAAGGCGCAACAAGGGAATAGACCAGAAGCCGGCCACGGCTTTTGCTGCCAGGCTTTTGCCGCCGCCCTGGACGCCAAGCAGCATGACCCCTTTGGGCCGATCGACCTGATTCTCAAGGAGCGCATCCCTGCGTAGTTTGAGCCACTGTTTCAGGTTGGTCAGGCCCGCCACATTGGAAAAACGTTCTGTGTCATATTCGAAGTGCAGGACGCCTTCACCATCCATCAGGTCGAATTTGAGTTTGTTAATAGCCGGAATGTCGGAATCCGTGATTGCGCCGTCTCCAAATACTGCATGTCGGATCAGTACCTGAGCGTCAGCATGTGAGACGCCCCTCAGGTTGGCGATCAGTTTTTTCAGCGTGCGGCTGTCGGTACGCACCTTCTGGCCGCGGTTCTGCTCAGCCCATTCCTGGGCCTGGCTACGTACCATAGCCATCAGTTCCTCATCGCTGGGCAGTCTGAGGGTCAGATTTGCGGACATGCGCGATATTTCTGCAGGGATATCCAGTTTGTGGCTGACCAGTACAACGGTGTTCTGGTTGGTGTCGTAGTTCAGGCCAATATCTTTGAGGTAGCGAATGTTTTTTGGTTCGCCGTTCAGATACGGATGGAAATCACACACGACGTAAAGCGCGGGACCGGGTTGTTCTGCAATGTGCTTCAGCAGCGCTTCCGGTTCGGTAAAATCTTCGTTTTTATCATCAGGACGTGCACCAAAGCCGCCCAGCTGCAGCCCACGCGTTACGCTCCATTCATAGAAGCTGAGGCCGCGCTGGATAGCACTTTGCAGCAACAGCGCCAGCACCCGGCGTTCGTCAGGGGATTCGATGCCAATGATGGGTATCTTGGCATCCAGTAAAACAGCGAGATCTTTTGTATCGGCCATGACCGGATTATAGGTAATGAGATGGATTCTGGCGGGGAGATGTGTCGCAAAACCCCTGTTAAACTACGGTTTCTAATCTAATGAAGAGAGACCATGTCGGATCCTGTCGACAACCTAGTTCTTGGCCTTGATCGGGCGCTGCGCACTCTGTCTGGTGCGTACAGTGCACAACGTCCCAATCCCGGTGCAGATACCGCGCAACTGGAACTTGATGAGGCGCAGCGTAAACATGCCGCAGGTCTGATGCGCGTGAATCACACCGGCGAAATCTGTGCCCAGGCGCTCTATGAGGGCCAGGCGCTGACAGCTAAATCGGACCAGGCGCGCAAAACGCTGTTAGACGCGGCGTCGGAAGAGCGTGATCATCTGGCCTGGTGCCGAGCACGCCTGGATGAGCTGGACGGGCAGCCGAGTCTGTTAGCACCACTGTTTTATGGTGCTTCTTATGCGATGGGCGCGCTGACCGGGCTTGCTGGTGATAAGGTCAGTCTGGGCTTTGTAGAAGCCACCGAGGATCAGGTGGAGGCGCATCTGGATCGACATCTCGAAGAGCTGCCTGCTGCGGACCATAAAAGTCGCGCTATTCTCGATCAGATGCGCGAAGACGAAGCCATCCATGGCGAACAGGCACTCAACCAGGGTGGCGAAGTCTTCCCGGCAGCGGTTAAGCAGGTGATGTCTCTGATATCGAATATCATGACACGCACCACGTATCGAATTTAGCCGCTACGCTTCTACCTGCTGTATATCAAAGGTGTGGGTGATTTCTACACCCGCACGTTGCAGCATGATGGAGGCTGAGCAGTATTTCTCTGCAGTGAGCGCAATCGCCCGCTCTACCCGGGCTGCATCCAGGTTGTCCCCTTCGATGGCAAAGTGAATGTGGATGGTTTCAAAAACCTGTGGACCCTCATCTGCTCGTTTTGCTGTGATCTCGGTCACACAATTGGTCACTTTCTGACGAGATTTGCGCAGAATATTCACCACATCGAAAGACGTGCATCCTCCAACACCCATCAACATGAGTTCCATCGGACGAGTGCCAAGATTTTCACCGCCCGCATCAGCTGGGCCATCAATTGATACTTCGTGTCCAGAGTCCGCAATTGCGGTGAAATGGACATTGTTCTGCCATTGTATTTTTGTGTGCATGTAATGGTTTTACGTGTTTAGTTTTGTAAAGACGAGACATTTTCGAGGAAAAACCAGTGAACTGCGACCGTTTGGAGTGTGAAAAAGTGCCGTTTGTCGACCGTGTCTCGTAACACATCACATTTCTCACCTAGTATTTAATTCACGCACAGAGTTACGAAGGAGCGCAACCGATGCTAGCAACGAAGAACAATCAAATGGGCCGTCCGCTAACCGCTAAGGGATTTCAAATGAATTTGAATGCCGAGGCCAGCAATACGCATCTTGATGCGTTTCTCGCTGCGGCCCACCGCCGTAAATATCCCGCTAAAAGTACTCTGATTTACGCAGGGGACAAAAGCGATTCGATTTATTTCATCCTTAAGGGTTCCGTTACCGTCCTTGTTGAAGACGAGTCCGGTAGAGAAATCATTGTCGCCTACCTGAACAAAGGCGATTTTTTCGGTGAGATGCCCCTGTTTGTAGATGACACGCCACGATCAGCCTGGGTCAAAGCCAAAAGCGAATGTGAAGTGGCTGAGCTGTCATACAACAAGTTTAAAGAATTAGCGGAGCGCCACACAGATCTGCTATATGCGGTTGGCAAGCAGATGGCGGAACGGCTGAACAAAACCACGCAGAAAGTCAGTGACCTTGCGTTTCTGGATGTCACTGGTCGCGTTGCTCGGACTTTGTTAGAGCTGACCAAACAGCCTGATGCCATGACGCACCCGGATGGTATGCAGATCAAAATTACCCGTCAGGAGATCGGCCGCATTGTCGGGTGTTCTCGTGAGATGGTGGGCAGAGTGTTAAAAACACTGGTGGACCAAGGATTGGTCTCTGTGAAAGGTAAGACCATGGTGGTATACGGTACCCGTTAAGAAACGGGTACACGTTAAGAAACGGGTACTCGTTAGTATCTAGAAACCAGAAAAGTTACACACGGATGTGTAAAGTGCGGACCGCTAAGGCGGTCCACTGGAGTAAAAGTCAAACTCGAAAGGGATGGCTATTTACGTAGAAGAGGGCTCAATTGAGCCCTTTTTCTTTGCCTGTTTTTTGTCCGTTTAGAAAAACAGATCGCGTAGCGCCTGCCCTGGGTCATCAGCACGCATAAATGTTTCCCCAACAAGAAAGCAATACACGCCATGGCGGTTCATCAAGCTGATGTCTTCTGCTGATCGTATGCCGCTTTCTGTGACTACAGTAATATTGCCGGGTATGTGTGGCAGCAGGTCAGTGGTGTTAGTCAGCGAGGTTTCGAAAGTTTTCAGGTTTCTGTTGTTGATGCCAATCAACGTCGGCTGCAGGCTAAGCGCGGCTTGTAACTCGTTAAGGTCATGGACCTCAATCAGCACGTCTAAACCGATACCTTTCGCTGTCTGGTTAAGCACAGTCAGCTGCATGATATTCAATGCTGAAGCAATCAACAGGATGCAGTCGGCCCCCAGTGCCTTGGCTTCATACACCTGGTATTCGTCAATGGTGAAGTCTTTGCGAATGATCGGCAGGTTGGTCACTTCGCGAACAGCTCGCAGATACTGGTCGCTGCCCTGGAAGTAGGATTCGTCGGTCAGCACGGACAGGCAGGTGGCGCCATGGCGGGTGTAACTTTCTGCGATGGCAACTGGGTCAAAGTCTTCGCGGATAACCCCTTTAGAGGGTGAAGCCTTTTTGATCTCGGCAATGACCCCGGGTTTTTTCTGTTCTGCAGCCTGTTGCAGAGCTGCGCAGAATCCGCGTGCGGGTTGAACAGTTTCGCTTTGTCGCTGCAGGTCTGCTAATGAAAGTTGCAGTTTACGTGCGGCAACTTCCTCGTGTTTGGTGGCGATGATGGTGTCGAGAATGGTGCTCATTGCTCAGTCATCATCCGGGTTATTCTGACAAGTTCGTCAAAACGTTCCTTAGCAAGGCCTGCGGCGATGGCATCCTGAGCCATCAGAACACCGTTCTTCAGGGAGGTGGCAACACCGGAGACGTAAATTGCGGCGCCTGCATTCAGGCTGACGATGTCGGCGGCCGCTGAGTCTGCTGACGTTAATGATTGTTTCACCAGTTTCAGGCTGCTTTCTGTGGAGTCTGCGCACAGATCATTGACGGCAGATGTAGAAATACGCTCCAGGCCAAAGTCTTCCGGGGCAATTTCATACTGTTCAATAACGCCGTTGCGTAGCTCGACAACAGAGGTAGGTGCGTCTAAGCGTATTTCGTCAAGACCATTACTGTGGACAATCATGGCGTGTTCGGTACCCAGCAGGTGTAATACCTGTGCCATCCGCGTCTGCCACTGACTGTCAAAAACGCCGATGACCTGACGTTTGGCGCCGGCGGGATTTGTCATCGGTCCTAACACATTCATCATGGTGCGCACGCCAATTTCCTGTCTCACCGGGCCTGCGAAACGCATGGCGCTATGGTGAGCTTGGGCGAACATGAACCCGACGCCCACATCCATAATGCAGGTGGCGATCTGCTCTGGTGTTAACGTCAGCGCAACGCCGGCTGCTTCAAGGACGTCCGCACTGCCGCAGAAGCTTGTCATTTTCCGGTTGCCATGTTTCGCGACCTTGGCGCCTGCTGCTGCAGCAACAAATGCCGCGGCGGTGGAAATGTTGAACAGCTTGCTGCCGCTGCCTCCAGTACCGCAGGTGTCCACCAGGTTTGGATGGCTGACGTTCACCTTGGTAGACAGGTTGCGCATTGTCAGAGCGGCACCAGCAAGTTCTTCAGCAGTTTCACCTTTGAGGCGCATGCCTACCAGGAAGGCACCAATCTGAGCGGGTGTGGCCTCGCCGGTCATGATGGTATGAAATACTTCCGCGGTGGCCTCCTGATTGAGATCTTTGCCACTAACAATATCTTCTAGAGCCTGGTTCAGGTTCATAACACGGGTCCGTCTGATTGCAGAAAGTTGTTGAGCAGATCATGGCCACTCTGGGTCATGATCGACTCGGGGTGAAACTGAACGCCTTCTACCGCGAGCGTCTTGTGCCGAAAGCCCATGATCTCATGAACTTCACCTTCTTTTTCCGTCCAGGCGGTCATTTCAAGGCAATCCGGTAGAGAGTCTTTTTTCACAATCAGCGAATGATAGCGCGTGGCTTCGAAAGGATTGGGTAGACCTTTGAAAACCCCTATGCCGTTGTGATGAATCATAGAGATTTTGCCGTGCATCACATCTTCGGCGCGCACCACTTCGCCACCAAAAGCCTGGCCGATACTCTGGTGCCCCAGACAAACACCCAGCAGAGGTATTTTGCCGGCAAAGGTGCTGACCACCTCCAGCGAGATGCCTGCTTCGTCAGGCGTGCACGGCCCCGGAGAAATCACAATTTTTTCTGGCGCCATTTTTTCAATGGTCGCGATGCTGATTTCATCATTACGGAATACTTCAACCTCCGCGCCAAGCTCACTTAAATACTGGACGATGTTATAGGTGAACGAATCGTAATTATCGATCATGAGGATCATCAGGTTTTCTCCCTGGTTGGAGGGTCTGCGACAGAGAAATTTTCCAGTCGCGCCTGTACCCTGGCCAGTGCCGTCTGGGTGTCTCGCAGTTCGCGCAGAATTTCATCTGAGGTGGGTGGTGTGCTGAGTTCGTTTAAACGTTCGGCTTTGGCTTCGTCCAGGTTATTAATGACAACCGCGATGAACAGGTTCACCACAACAAAAGTGCCCAGCACGACAAAACTCACAAAGTACATCCAGGCCCAGGGTTTGACCGCCATGGCTGCATACATGATGTCAGTCCAGTCCTCTAAAGTGACAATTCTGAACAGCGATAACAGCGCAATGCCCAGGGTATCCCAATGGGTAGGATCAACGTCGTGGAAGAGGTGATAGCCCGCAACGCCGTACACGTAGAAAATGATCGACATAAGCATCAACACATGGCCCATGCTTGGAATTGAGCGGACCAGCGTGGCGACAATCAGGCGCAGTTCCGGCAGGGTGGATATCAGTCTCAGTACACGTAACAAGCGTGCCAGCCGTGCAAGTGTTGCCAGTTGGCCGGTCGCTGGAATCAGGCTGATGACGATGATCGTGAAGTCAAAAATATTCCAGCCGTCTTTAAAGTAGCGGGTGATTTTAGGGTATTCGGCCGCCATTTTAATGAGCGCTTCAATGATATAGATGGCCAGGAAAACCTGGTTGGCAATCACAAATAACCAGTGATAACTGTCGTAAAGCGTTTTAGAGGTGTCCAGGCCAATGACAATGGCATTGAGCACAATCACCACAGTAATGGTGTGGGTAAACCAGTTGCTTGCGACGATGTGGCGTGCCCAGATCACACGTATTCCTGTAACTCAGTTGAAGGGAAATCCCGGCGACTAGTGTGCATCAGCGAAAATTTTCAGTCGATCAGATCGCGGAACTGATTTTCTGCCATCGCGGCGGCGCGAAAAATAGCACGGCCTTTGTTGAGGCTTTCTTTCCACTCAAGGCGTGGTACCGAGTCGGCAACAATGCCGCCGCCCGCTTCTATATACAGCTTGCCGTCTTTGACCACAGCGGTGCGAATGGCAATAGCAGTGTCCATGTTGCCGTTCCAGGCAAGATAGCCAACCGCACCGCCGTAGATGCCTCTTTTTACCGGCTCCAACTCGTCGATGATCTCCATCGCGCGAACTTTCGGCGCGCCGGAAAGGGTGCCGACGGGTAATGTTGCGCGCAGCAGATCCATGGCGGTTTTACCCGGCTTCAGCGTGCCTTCAACATTGGACGAAATATGCATGACATGGGAGTAGCGTTCGATCACAAACTGCTCGGTGACTTCCACTGAGCCGGATTCGGCAACGCGCCCCACGTCGTTGCGACCCAGGTCGATGAGCATCAGGTGCTCCGCAATTTCTTTCGGGTCAGCCAGCAGTTCTTCTTCCAGTGCCAGGTCTTCAGCATCTGTGTGGCCCCGGCGGCGGGTACCGGCCAGTGGGCGGTTGGTGATGCGACCATTTTCCAGGCGCGCCAGAATTTCCGGCGAGGAACTGACAATCTGGAAATCACCAAGGTTCATGAAGTACATGTACGGTGAAGGATTTAAGCTGCGCAGCGCGCGGTACAGATTTATCGCTGGAGAGGCAAAAGGAATCGACATGCGTTGGGCCAGAACCACCTGCATGACATCGCCCGCCCGGGTGTATTCCTTAATCTGCTCCACCGATTCTTTAAAAGCAGCTTCGCCAGTTTCAGAAACAAAATCCGATTCTTCGATAGTCTGATTGGCCTGGCTAACTGGAATTTTCGGGGTTGCCTGAGCCAGCGTGCGTACTCGTGCCTGAAGTTTTTCTCTGGTCTGTTCTACCAGACCTTCCACGTTTGGATCGACCAGGCTCACCAGTTGCATGCGGCCTTTTACGTTGTCAAAAATGACTACTTCTTCGCTGACCATCAGCAGAATATCAGGGGTTTTCAGTGGGTCCGGGGGCGTGGTGTGTTTAAGTCTTTTTTCCACATAACGCACGGTGTCATAACCAAAATATCCGACCAGGCCACCGTAGAAGCGCGGCAGATCAGGTCGTTCCTCGACTACATAGCGTGCCTGGAACTGTTCGATAAAGGTCAGCGGATCATCCGTGGAGATCTGCTCTATGACTTTGCCGTCATGGGTGATGGTGATGTCGTCGCCGCGAACGGTGAGGAATGTTCTGGCAGGCAGGCCGATGATGGAATAGCGGCCCCATTTTTCGCCACCTTGTGAAGATTCCAGCAGATAGGAGTAAGGCCCGTCAGCCAGTTTAAGATAAACAGACAGCGGCGTGTCCAGGTCGGCCAGAGTTTCAACTACAACCGGCGTCCGGTGGTAAGTGGGAGTTGCGTCAGTCATGGGTGTGCCTTAAGAAAGAATCAGGAAAACGGAGCGATGTGCTGTTGCACACGTGGCGTGCTGGCGCACGCAGGTTGCGGCTATCGCCACCCCTCGTCGAAACAATTGATTCTATCTCTGTCTACTTGACTGTTCATCGCGGCGAAGCCTAGCACGGTAAAAGTGGCCAAGGCAAAGCTGCATACAGGTTTATCCAACGGTTTTTATGCTGCTCGACGACGGCAAATCTACCTCGGGCCAGCTTTCAATAATTTCATCGTTGGCGGGCAGTTTGCTGATCTGGCGTCGTTTCAAAGCCATGAACACCGCGGGCACCATGTACAGCGCAATGATGGCTGAGCCACCTACGCCGCCGGCAATGGCCGTTGCCAGTGGTGGCCAGAATGTCCCGCCATCCAGAATCAGCGGCACAAAGCCGCCGATGGTGGTGACGGTGGTGGAGACAATATGGCGGGTGGCGTCGACCACAACATCCGCGGTGCCTTCGATGTCTCCCGCCAGAGCCACAGGGCTGGCTTTCAAGGCGGACAGAACAATAATGGCGCCGTTAATTGCCAGGCCCATCATGCCCAGGGCGCCAATCAACGCCATATAACCAAACGGGTAGCCGAACAACCGCACACCAAACAAGGCCAGGCCGAAACTCAAAATGGCCACAGTGCCAATCAGTGCGGCATAGCGGAACGAGTTGAGGGACAGAATGACCACGGCAGCCATGGCCATGGCAAAAAACAGAAATACCGACATGATATTGCCGATGGATTCCGAACTGTTTTCTGCTTCGCCGCCAATCTGCAGGCGGTAACCTGCGGGCAGCTCAAAGCCTTGTGTCTCGATTTTTTTGCGGAACTCGGCGAGTACACCCGCGGGTAAGGTGAACGGCACCAGATACCCCTGCACGGTAGAGATACGTTCACCTTGCCTGCGATCGATAGCGGACGCCGTGGGTATCATTTCCCAGCGCCCCAGTTCATCGAGCGGCACGCCGCGACCGCCGGATGTCAGCATGGGCAGCGTAGCCAGGTCTGAAATTTCATTTCGATATTGATCTGCCACGCGTACGCGAACGGGAATTTCTGCGGTACCTTCCTGAACGGTGCCCGCCAGATCCCCCATTAACGCAGAGTTCAGTCGGCGGGAAAGTTCGCCTGTCGACATGCCGGCAATGGCAGCGGCATTTTCATTAGGTATGAACGACAGTTTCGGTTCCGAGGTGGACAGCGTTGCCCGGGTATAAGTCACAAGATCAACTTCAGCAAGGATGCGCCTCAGATGTTCAGCATTTTCGCGCAACACGTTCAGTTCAGGACCGACGATGCGGACTTCAATCGGCGCATCGCTGGGTGGACCCTGTTCAAACGGAATGGCCAGTACTTCTGCCTGAGGCAGAGCTTCAGAAAGTGCTTGTTGAATACCCGGTAAAATGTCGTGGGTCGCCTGTGCGGATGTTGTGTTCACCCAGGCGGAAGCGTAACTGACAACCCGTTCATTGAGCGAAACCACATTGTAGAAAACCCTTGGTGCCCCCTGTCCAATGCTCCAGAAGCTGTCGGTGACCTCGGGATCAGCGCGCAGGATGTCATCTGCGATGGCAACGGCTTCGCGGGTTTCCCAGATGGATGCCTGTGCGGGTAGCGACAGTTGTACCTGAAACTGATTGCGGTCAACGGGCGGGAAAAACTGATTGGTGAGCGTGGGCGCCAACGCAAAACCGATGACGGGTAAAATGCAGGCGACGCCAATACCCAGCCAGGGTTTCTTCAGGGTTGCGACGATTGTGGCGCGATAACGTGTTGTCAGAGTTTTGTTACTGAAGCCCGATTGCCACCAACGATGGCCTTCATGCACAGGCCATTTATTTTCCAGGAACCCGGCAACGGTTGGCACGATGGTCATTGCCAGGATAAATGAACTGGTGACAGACAGTGCCACGGTGACACCGATGGTGCCGGTAAAGTCGCCGACGCCGCCCGGTGCCAGGGCGATAGGCATAAACGCAAACACGGTGGTTGCAGTGGACGCGCCCAGCGGGATCAGCAGGTGTTTAATGGCTTTGCTGATGGCTTCTGGAATGTCTTCGCCGTGTCTGCGGCGCAATTTGTAGTCTTCAACCACAACAATGGCATTATCAATCAGCAGGCCTACCGATATGATCAGGCCAGTTACGGACATCTGATGCAAAGGGATGTCCATCAC
>CBDUMB010000004.1:0-19139 GCA_965368205.1 uncultured Pseudomonadaceae bacterium
CCGTCGCCGTGGCGCCGTCATTGTCTGTAATCGTCAGCTGTATGTTAAAGCTGCCGGGGTTTTCAAAAGTGAATTGAGCCACCGGTCCAATGCCAGGGTTACCAGCGAAGGACCAGGTGTAGGTATCGATCATGCCGTCGCTATCGCTTGATGAGCTGGCGTCTGCGGTGATGACCAGGGGAGCGGTACCACTGCTTTGGCTGAGCGTGAAGCGGGCTTGGGGTGCAACGTTCTGCGCTGTTACCGGTGGTGCTGCGCGACTGCTGCCGCCTCCACCGCCTCCGCAGGCGCTCAGCAGTATTGGCATCAGGCCAAGCAGGGCGAGTCTGGTGATGTACGCTGTCATGATCCAGGGGGCATTGAGGTAACTGCCTAGCATGCCGCGGTTAAAGTTATTGTGTTGTGCGGCGGTACGCAGTTTATATGCCAGACTGGCCCAGGCATATCCCATCTCTTAGATAATTAGGCGGCTGGCTTGAAATAAAAATGGCGTGTCAGGCGGTGGTAACCGCCTGAATGCAACTTCTCTTCTGGGGGAAGGACACTTGAAAGGGAGGACTGCACGAAGTTGCTTGCACGCCTGAAACTGTCTTGTTGGGAGGAAGTGTACAGTACAAGAATATGCTGTCAAACATTTATTAGCTTTTTGTTTAGTTTTTGTACAGGTATCTGTGCAAAGGTCAAATGAGCGGTGTTATGGCTTCCGAGGTGGGCGCTGTCAGCCCACTAAACTCATGTCCCCGTCATCTAAAAGCGTGCCAAGCGCGACCTCGAGATGTGCTCGCGCCTGGCTGATATCGCTTTGCGCGTTCAACATGGCCTGTGGCGTCGCCTGTTCCCGTGCGCAGTCTGCGGTATAACTGGCCAGCGCATTGAGCTGATGTATGGCCTCAACCAGGTGTTGGGGGCATCGCGTAGGGTCATCGTCCTGGCTGCCGATGGCGATCAGCTCCTCGTCCGAGTAGTGTCGGGGTACCTGTCGGCCTGCCCGTGCAGGCTGGCAGCTTTCAGAGATAACCGTGTGTTCAATTTCCTGCCAGCTTACCGGCCATTTCAGAGTTGGGATGCCAGCTTCTTCAAAAGCGCTCAAGGCGTCAGCCTGGGTGAACTGATAAATCATCACAAGCTTTGCGTTGGGGTAAAAATCCCTAATCTTTTCAACAGGTTGGAGAGACAGTACGGGAAGTTGAACAACCATGACCGCAGGCTCTGCCAGCGCCCCCCGGGCCTGTTTCTGTTCCGTTGTGAAAGCGGCCATATTGGCCCATCGTGTCGCGATGTCGATGCGTCTGGGGGTTTCACTTTCCTGTTCCTGCTGCTCCAGAGTCACCAGGTTTGCGCCGATCAGACCAACGCTTGGTGCGTGCAGGCTGGCGACGACAGGCTGTGCCGGTTGGCTATCGATGCGCTCTTCCAGCTGGCTGATAGACAGTGCAGCGAGGCTCGAGATGGGTTGCCCCTGATCAATGAGGTGTTTGATGAGCTGCAGCTGCTGCAATTGCTCACGACTGTAAAATCGCGTTTTACCCGTTTTCTGGGCTGGGCTGAGGTCATAGCGCCGTTCCCAGGCCCGCAACCGCTCAACAGATAATCCGGTAAGCGAAGCGACTGTACCGATCCGATACAGTTCCTGTTCTTGCGATGTTGGTAACTTGGCATCCACGGCAGGGCTGTCCAGGTACAAAGGCTGAACAACTATATAGACCTGGACAGATTTGTCCAGTTGGCGAACCTTTGTTCAGGCAGCGACTGGACAGAAGAAGTGGCGTGCCACGGTTAGGGAGGAAGGGGAGAGATCACCGTGACACGCCTTCTTGCTGTGACTGCATCGAGCCGATGGCCCGAATCACAGAAGAAGCGGCATTTTATGAACATGGATGTTCATTGCAAGATGATTCTTGTTCTAAGATGTTACAAATAGTTACGTGCCGGGCTGGGCTGAGCCCAACGGGACACCATCAAAAAACTCAACCTCACCTGTTTCCAGTGAATATTCAGCACCGACCACCAGCAGGTTATCGTTGCGGATGAGCTCTTCAATAATGTCAGAACCATGCCGAAGATGCTCAGCGGAGGCGAGCACATTTGCCCGTACGGCCTGGTTCATCAATTCTGAGGGCGCAGTTTGTGCGGTGATAAGTGGTTGTACCGCGGGCCTGATGCGGTCAACAATTGAACGCAGATTTGGTGAGCGGTTCTCGCTGGTTTGAACCAGCTCATCTATGGTTGCTCTGATCGCGCCGCATTGAGTATGCCCGAGTACCACAACCAGGCGCGTGCCAAACTCAGCAGCTGCGAATTCGACGCTACCAACCTGCGATGGGGCAACAATATTGCCCGCCACACGAATAACAAACAGATCGCCCAGACCCTGATCAAATATCAGCTCCGCCGGCACCCGCGAATCCGAGCAACCCAGAATGATCGCGAATGGGTTTTGACCGCCAATAGACTGTTCCCGGCTGGATTGCACGGCATGATCAGCAAATTGATTTGCTGCGAAACGGCGGTTCCCTTCGCGCAGGCGATTGAGGGCTTCTAAAGCGATCTGCATGGCGCCATGTTATCACGGTCATCCGATTGTCAGGCTATATCTGCTTGGCAATTCGGATGACCTTGACCCACAATGCTGTTTTTGCAACAAAAGCGAATGGGGGAACTGGTGCAATGAAGAACAACCTGGGTCTATTTTTAACTAAACGGGCATTTCTTTCGCCGGATTTGGAAGCCTATGTGGAGGGTGACGGAAGTTTCCGCCTCACTTACAAGGAGCTGAATGCAAGTTGCAACAAACTGGCAAACGCCTTGCTTGCGGACGGCATCGAAAAAGGCGAGCGCGTAGGCCTGTTGCTGATGAATTCCCGGGAATTCATGGAAGCCTATTTTGCGCTGGCCAAAGTTGGCGCGGTGGTAGTGCCCCTGAACTGGCGTTTAGTGGCTGATGAGCTGGAGTTTATTTTAAAAGACAGTGGTACCAAGCGACTCATCTTTGGCAACGAGTTTGTCGACACGGTTGCTGAACTGCAGAGCCGTGGTGATAAAACCGATGTGCAGCAATGGCTGCAGGTCAGCGGTGACGACGACGCGGCTTACTTTGCAACAGATTACGTATCTTTCCGGGATGCCGCCTCTGATGCCGAACCAGAGGCGCGTGCGGCTGACGAAGACATGCTTTACATCATGTACACCTCAGGCACAACGGGGTTGCCCAAGGGTGTTGTTCACACGCATCACAGTGCGATCTGGGGTCTGGTGACCATAGGAGCAACTGCAGAATATCAGGACAAAGACCGTTACCTGGCTTGTTTACCCATGTTCCATGTCGGCGCCTTGACCCCGCTGGCGGTTAACGTCTGGCGCGGTGCAACCAACATTGTCATGCGCACGTTTGATCCGGTTCGAGCCTGGCAGCTGATTGAAGAAGAAAAAATCACCACCGGCCTTGCGGTACCCGCGATGTTGAATTTCATGATGCAGGTACCGTATGACCAGCACGACTATTCAACCCTCAGGTGGATGATGACGGGTGCGGCGCCGGTGCCGGTATCTCTGACTCAGCAGTATCATGATCTGGGCATCGGTTTGCTGCAGGTGTATGGGCTGACTGAAAGCTGTGGCCCCGCCTGTTTGATGGATGCTGAGAACGCCTTGCGCAAACCTGACTCCACCGGCCGCGCTTTTTTCCACACTGAGATTCGTGTCGTCAACGACGATGGGCAGGATTGCGCAACCGGAGAGGCAGGCGAGGTGTGGGTCAAGGGTGCGCACATCATGCGTGAGTATTGGAATCGGCCTGATGCGACAGCGGAAACGCTGGTAGATGGATGGCTGCGTACCGGCGATGTTGCCACTATGGACGATGAAGGTTTTGTCTCGATTCAGGATCGTATTAAAGACATGATCATCAGTGGTGGTGAGAATGTTTATCCTGCAGAGATTGAAGGCGTGCTCGCCTCACATCCCGGTATTGCAGAAGCTGCAGTAATCGGTCAAACCAGTGCCAAATGGGGCGAGTCACCCCTGGCCATTGTTGTCAGAAAAGACGACAGCCTCACAGAAGCTGATGTCATCAATTTCTGTCAGGGTAAGTTGGCTGGCTTTAAACAGCCCAAAGCGGCTGTGTTTGTTGACGAGATCCCACGTAATCCAAGCGGCAAGATATTGAAGCGTGTGTTGCGTGAACAGTTTCCGAAAGAGGCGTCGGTTTAGGTCGCAATGCGCGTTTAGTGGTCGTCCGGGCACGGACCGGTTTCGACCTGGATAGTCGAGTGGTCAATGCCGAACTGCTGGTTCAGTACCCGTTTGATCTCGGCCACAACGGGCTGGACTTCAGTTTTCTCCGGTACCAGTGCATGCAGGGTCAGCAACGGCTTTTCTGCGGTCAGCGCCCAGGCGTGCACGTGGTGAATTTCGGTGACCTCAGGTATTGAATGGCTTAAGACGGATTTTATTTCCTTCAGATCGACGTTCTGCGGAACACCCTCAAGCAGAATATGGGTGGATTCTTTGAGTACGCCGTAAGCACCGCGGCCCAGGATCACGACAATCACCAATGCCAGTACCGGGTCTGCGTACAGCCAGCCGAACCAGTACACACACACGGCGGCGATGATCGCGGCCGCTGAACCGAGCAGGTCCCCTAGAACGTGTAGCGCTGCAGCGCGCACGTTGCCTGTGTCGGATGCGCCGTGCAGCCATTTGAAAGCGATGAGATTAATGACAAATCCAATAATGGCCACGACGAGCGCGGGAATGGGTTTGATCATCTCCGGTGCCGTCAGCCGGTGTACTGCTTCTATAGCTATCCAGACGATCAGCGCTACCAGAGTCAGCCCGTTAATGAATGCGGCCAAAACCTGAAAGCGGTGATAGCCGTAAGACAAATTATGATCAAAACCTTTTGCGGAGATACGGGCCGCCCACCAGGATAGACCCAGAGCGGTGGCGTCCAGAAACATGTGCCCGGCATCTGCAATCAACACCAGCGCGTTGGTAAACAGGCCTGCGGCCAATTCCACCAGCATAAAGGTGGCGATCAAAAAGAAGGCGCGTCCTAACAGTCGGCTGTCATTCTGGCCATGATGGTGCGAGTGATCGTGGGCCATAACTTACAGAGGTTGATTGGTGTCCATGCCGAGCAGAACTTTCCCAACAACCTCGTATGTGGGCTGCGCCACCATAATGTGTTGCGTGGGTACATGAACGTCGCGAAAACACTGCTGGAGCTTGGATTTGCTGTAAATTGCGGTGCCGCCGGCTGCGTGATAAAGCTTGTCGACAACGTCCACCGCCGACCAGGCATTGTTTGTCGCTGCCAATCGCAGCTTGGCCTTGCTCTTCTGATCAAGCCGACCCTCGGTGTTAGCCTGCTGCCAGGCTTCATCAATATAGGCTGCGGTCAACGCACGTGCGCTGGCCAGTTTCGCCTGGGCTTGCGCGAGGTCTTTCTGTACCGCAGGTCGGTTCGCCAGCGCGCGCGATGAACCGGTAGGCGTTTTGGCACCTGCGAGGTTGACGAATTCATCAATCGCACGTTGTGCAATGCCGATAGATACCGCTGAAACACCAAGTGCGAGCAAGCCGAAGGTAGGGAAACGATACAGTGGGCTATCGACCTGGGCACGCTTGCCCAGCACAACCCAGCGACCTTCCGGCACAAAAGCTTCGCTGACTTCAATATCGTGGCTGCCGGTGCCACGTAATCCTGAGGTGTCCCAGGTGTCGTCGTGAATGGTTACTTCATCAGCAGGGAAAAAGGCCAGCACCGGCTCTGGTTGGCCGTGTTTGTTGACCCTGGGCTGGCCATTTTCGGTGACGCTGCAGCCGCCACATATCCAGTTCGCAATCTGGGATCCGCTGCCGAAGGGCCAGCGCCCGGATACAGTTAAGCCATCCTGAGCGGAATTAACTTCTGCTTTGCCGATCGGTGCGGTCACACCGACGGTAATTGCGTGTGGGTTGTCGCCGTAGATCTTCTGCGCCCATTCAGGGGACAGAGAAGCGCTGAGTAACCCGGTAGTGCTGCCAATCATCAGGCACCAGCCCACAGCACCATCGGCATAACCCGTGGCGGCAAGGGTGTCGAAGAATTGTTGCGGTTGGCATTCCTGGCCGCCGTATTGAGCGGGCACCAGCATGCGAAACAGGCCGGCGTCTGCCATCTTGTCAGCCAGATTTTGAGGCATTCTTCGATTGGCTTCTATGCTGGGTGCAAGTTCATTGATCTGCTCGTAAAAAGATTCTGCAACGGCAACTGTATTCAAGGGTGTCTCTCCAATGTTGGGGTGATTATCTGTGATTGCAAAGGTGGAAGAAACCTCTGTGTTTGCGATAGTCGGACAGATACGCTTTCAACAATTCAGGTAGGCAGGGCAGTTGTTGAGACGCGCGTAGTGCCCCAGTTCACCCTGCAGGTAGAGATTTTTGCCCACCTGTACAAACGCAACCGTGGCGACCGGGTCATTGGCGCGCCGAAATTGATGACGATCGACTGCAAACAGGCGTGTGTCCTGGTTGGCGGTGGTAAACCAGAGCTGACCATCGCGCAGGACAATGGCAATCTTCTGCAACCTGCCGGCTTGCCACGCTGCCAGCCCGAATCTCGTGCTCGAAGGGTAATACTCGCCGGTAAGCGCGTTCAGCTCTGCCTGGCTCAGGTTGAAAGCTGGTGGTTTGTCTGGCCTGGACAGATCTGCGCTCAGGAACTGTTCGATTGCACCTTCAATCTGTCGAAGAGCGGCAGGGTTGTCGCTGTTTATGTTGACCACGTAACCGCGCTGATGCCGGGCCATGACGCTCAAGCGGGAGCGATAGCCATCGGCATCGCCACCGTGAGTATGCCAGATGAAACCCTGGCGGATACGTGGATAAAAACCGGCGGCATAGTCGAAACTGAATTCTGGCAGAAAACGGCGACCGTGGGGTTGGCGCAGATGCTGATGTTGCGTGTTGTGCAGCGCCGCGGGTTGTAGCAGCTCAGCCAACAGCTTCTGCATGTCCGCGGTGGAGGCGTTGAGCGCGCCAAATGCTGCAAATGTCATCTGCCAGTAAGGTATAGGGGTGGTGCCATCAGGCTGAAAGCCCGGCAGGAGATTGTCGCTTTGTGTGAAGCTGGCGTTGGAGAATTGCAACGGCTTGAAGACACGTGCATGAACTGCTGCTGCATAGCTTTGGCCACTTACGGTTTCGATCAGGAGCTGGCTCAATCCTGGTGTCAGGTTTGAATAGGCATGTTGTAGTCCGGGTGGCCAGAAGGTCTGCAACTGATTGCGTTCAAACGCCAATGCCTCCGCGAGTTGCAGAGGTTCATTGTAGTTAAACGCGCGTGCCGACAGGTCAGCAAATCCAGCCCGCAGTTCGATCAGATCGATGACGCGAATCGGTTGTGCAGGTTGCCAGGCGTTATCCCATAGCGTGGAGTCGAGATAGCTGCTGATCGGCGCGTGCAGATCAAGCAGACCCTCTGCGGCAAGATCCAGAACGGTCAAAGCGGTGATCGTTTTAGTGATAGAGCCCCAACGCAAGACAGCCTCATGGTCACAGCCCAGGGTGATCGACGCGGGCTGCGCGGGTTGATCTTTTATCCAACTGAGGGCCAGGCACGAGATGTTGTGACGGGCTTTGATCTGCTGCAACGCGCTGCGTAGGGTTTTTGTCTTTGCCGCGAACTGGCCAGCACTCGGCTCGGATGCAACTGGGCTTGGAACAGCGACAGCAACAAAAATAAAAAGAGCGAGTGTCCAGACGCTTTTATTCATCTGTTTCAGCAGACCTGATGCGGCAGCAGGGTAAGAAAATAACATGACCTGCAGCATAGCATCCCCCTTGCCCTCGAAGTGCTCGGTTCGTCAGTGCTCGCGCGCCATGAAGAGGGCGTAGTGTTTGCACGCAACTTTACGGTACCCTTACTGGCTGAAATCTGATCTGTTGAATTTTTTTAGGGGGAACGTATGGAAAGAATGGCTTTAGAATTTGTCGGCAATGTGGCCGTTTTGAGGTTCAATCATCCCGAGGTGATGAACGCAGTTGGTCAACAGATGCTGGGCGATTTTGCCGAAGCGGTTGAAGCCATTAAAGACCCGGCCAACGGCGCGCGTTGTCTGCTTCTGACCGGAGAAGGTCGTGGTTTCTGTGCTGGCGCTAATCTGCAGGATGACGCAAAGCGTGAAGGCAAAGCTAAACCCGCAGGTTCTGCGTTGCGAAACTTCTATCACCCGTTGATGTTTGAACTGCGGAGTCTGGAAATGCCGATAGTGACCGCAGTCAATGGTGCGGCGGCCGGTGTCGGTATGAGTTTTGCCATGTTGGGCGATATCGTCTGTGCGTCTAAATCGGGTTTCTTTCTGCAGGCGTTTGCCCGTATTGGTCTTATTCCCGACGGTGGCTCGACGTTCATGTTGCCGCGTCTGGTTGGATGGGGACGAGCGATGGAGCTGTCCATGCTCGCCGAGCGCCTTCCCGCCGAACAGGCTCATGAATGGGGTCTGGTGAATCGCTTGTTTGAAGATAACGAAGCCCTTATGACCGGCGCGATGGGCATTGCCCAGAAGCTGGCGAATGGGCCGCGCTCATTGGTGTTGATCCGCAAAGCCTACTGGCAGACCTGGCAGAATTCGTTTGAACAACAGCTTGAGTTGGAAGCACAGCTGCAGAATGAAGCGGGTGCTTCGAGTGATTTCGGAGAAGGGGTCAAAGCATTCCTGGAAAAACGCGACGCTGCGTTTTCCGGACAATAGGGGGTCGTGATGTCTTTACAGGGACGTGTGGCGCTGGTTACCGGCGGCAGTCGAGGCGTTGGCCGCGCTATTTCTATATCGTTGGCTAAACAGGGGGCAACGGTTGCCGTCAATTATCGTCGCGATGAGGAATCAGCAGAACAAACCGTGGCTGAAATTGTTGCGGCTGGAGGAACGGCCAAAGCTTACGCCGCTTCGGTGGATGATTTTGACCAGGATGCTCAGATGGTGGCGGCCATCGAGGCGGACTTCGGTCCGATAAGCATTCTTATCAATAACGCGGGTATCGCCAGCCGCGGGCAATCTGTTGCAGATACAGATCCTGCGGAGTTACAGCGCGTGGTAGCTACGCATGCTTTTGGTCCGCACTATCTGGCGAAACTGGTACTGCCGGGTATGCGTCAGCTGGATCGTGGTGACATCGTCATGATCAGCAGCGTCGCGACGCGCTCTCTGGGTAGCCATGGTGCGCCCTACAATATGGGTAAAACTGCGATGGAAGCGCTGGCTTACACGTTAGCCAAAGAAGAGCGGCGTTATGGTATCCGGGTCAATATTGTCGCCCCAGGTTTGGTAGAAACCGATATGGGCAAACGTCTGATCAAAGCCACCCAGGGTGTACAGGATATCCGCACACTGGATGACAGCATGCCGTTTGGGCGGGTCTGTCAGCCCCAGGATGTGGCCAACGTTGTCGACTTTCTGGTTTCACCCCAGAACAGCTATCTGACCGGCGAACGGTTGTACTGTGATGGTGGTGGTCCGGTGCCTACACGGGCAATGGATTAATCAGCTGCCTGGCTCGCTCTTTGCTAGCCAGGTATGTCCTGACTTAACACATTAAGGTGTGCCTCGACGCTGCGACTCAAAGCGTCGAGGTTATAGCCACCCTCTAAAGTTGCCAGTACGCGTCCACTACAGTACTGATTGGCCGCATCGACGATAAGTTTTGTTATCCAGGCGTAATCTTCCTCGAGCAGATTTATATCTGCCAACGGATCCTCTTTGTGGGCGTCAAAGCCTGCCGAAACTAAAATCAGATCTGGTTTGTGGCGCTCAAGTGCCGGTAGCCAATCCCGTTCAACCAATGCTCTGAATACGTTGCCGCCGCTGGCTGCGGCCATCGGTGTGTTGATGATGTTCTGGCGATAAACATCATAACCACGGTTGGGGTAGTGAGGATGCTGGAAGCTGGAACACACCAGCACATCTGCATTGTCTTTGAATATATCAACGGTGCCGTTGCCGTGATGAACGTCGAAATCCAGAATCGCAACCCGATCAATACTGTCCTGGGCCAGAGCGTGCAAAGCACCTATGGCGACACTGTTGAGCAGGCAGAAGCCCATTGCCGCATTGATCTCGGCATGGTGTCCAGGCGGCCTGACGGCGCAGAACACACGCTTTGTTCTGCCAGCGATAAGGTCGCCAACGCCCGTGACCACTGCGCCGGCAGCTACTCGGGCTGCCTGTTCACTGCGGGTACCCATCCAGGTGTCCGGATCTACTGGCGTTAACGCAACATCAACAGTCGGAACGCTAGCATGAATAAACGCCAGGTGAGCGGCAGGGTGGGCGCGCAGGATATCCTCTTCCAGCACACTGGGTGCCTCAAGTATCGGAAACTGCTGGCTGATGCCGCAGCTGTCCAGGTGCTGCAATACACGTTGCAGCCTTTCCGGTTTCTCCGGATGACCGTTGGGTACCCGGTGCTCGAGGCAGATAGGGTGGCTGTAGATATGCATGAGCCGAGGCCTTTGACCTGGTGAGAAGGCCGGTATTCTAGCCTAGTGTTTTAACCAAAACGCAGAATTTACCGTTGGTTAACGGTTTAAGTTATTTGGCGGAGTACTTTTTCGGAGGATTTTTTACCGCGGTGTGGTCAGCCAGATAGGCATTGAAATTGTTAAGTGCCACCGGTGCGGAAAACAGGAAGCCCTGCGCGTCACTGCAACCGATGTTTTCCAGCAGGGTGCGCTGGGATTCGGTTTCTATCCCGACCGCAACACAGCGCAAATCAAAACGCTCCGCTACCTGGCATATTTGCGCGACAAGTGTTCGAACGCTATCTTCCCGTTCGATTGTCGCAAGCAGCGTACGGTCTATTTTTAATGTATCCGCTGGGCAGCGCAGCAGCTTTTTGGCATCAACAACACCGACGCCCAGGTTGTCGATGGCAACCCTTACGCCCAGATCGCGCAGGTGAAACAGTGTGCGTCGATATTGGTCAACAACGTGCAGCAGGTTTTCGTGACTGAGTTCCAGCTCCAGTTGGCTGGGATCGATGTCATTGTTGTTTATCAGGGCTTCCAGAAGCGTGGCGATAGCCCCTTTGTTGAATTGCTGGGGAGAGACATTGATGCCAATCACCAGCTTTTCATTTGTTGAACCGTTCCATTGCCAGAGGTTCTGGCAGATCTGTTTAAGTACCCAGTCACCCATTCGGTTGATTTCACCCCGGCGCTCAGCCAGAGGGATAAATTGATCTGGCGTGATGTTGCCAACATCTAATCCCTGCCAGCGTAATAGCACTTCGGCCCCCGTGATGTTTGCACCGCGGATATCCCATTGCGGCTGTAACGCCAGGCTGAATTCGTTGCGGTTCAGAGCTTCCGGAATAAGCTGGCTCAGCTTTTCGGTTGCCAATGGGCCTGTGTTGCGGTCACCACCGTTCTGTTTGCTTGTTTCTTTGGCTGACCAGGCTGCCTGCCACAACTGTTCCGGGGCGGTTAACGCCTGGGTGTCGGCATAACCACAGCTGATGGTGAAATGCAGTTCGCCACCACGGATGCTGATATTTTCCCGGCAGGCTGAGAGTAACCGTTGGCTGGCCTGTGCCAGCGCTGCGCCAGTGAGCTGCGGGCACCAGGCGACAAAGCAGGCGGCGTTAAAAATGCCTGGATGGGCATCGGCGGGCAATTGATTTGAGATATGCAGACCAATGGCGCCCAGCAAATCAGTTTTGCTTACCGGGTCGAGGTTTTCGTACAGATGTTCTGCATGATCAATCTCAAGCACGATCAAACCACAGGCCTGCCCTGAATAGCGCTGGACACTACGCAGCAGTTCACTGTGGCGGGGAAGTTGAGTAATCGGCTCCACACCTTCTGAGTGAAAAAACTGAGCTTCGAATTGAGCGACGTTAGCAATGGTGGTCAGGTGCGTGATGAGGTGGGTTTCAACATCTGCCTCCAGCAGGATGCTGCAGCGATCCGGTAAACCGATATCAGTGCCTGTCACCCCCACATAGATCGCATGGCAATTTTCTTGCTGTGACAGGTAGCGGCTGACTGCGCTCAATGCGTGCAGCTGGTCAAAGATCACAAAGTCCAGCTGGGCTGGGCTGTCCATCAGATCATCAATAGTCAGTTTGCTCACCTGCCAACCCTGGGACTCACACTGGTTTGTCCAGTTGATGGTCTGAGTTGGCTCGGCGGCAACAATGGCGATGTGCAGGTTCTGTGGCATGTTATTGTGGTCAAGAAACCAAGGAGATAAATATCAGTCTAGACCAGATCTGTCACTTGCCTGTAACAGCGCCCAGGAAATGTTTAAAAAGAAGGTTGTAGCGTCAGACTTTTGTGATCGGATGCCACTTCAAACTGGCTTTGCAGCGCGCTCAGATAAGGGCTGCTGCGTGCGGGTACCTGGTTGATACTTTCAATCTGTACGTGCAGACGGCGATAGTTGACCAGATGTGCCAGCACTGCGTTAACCACAGGTAGAGATTCATCATCTGCAGGGACGTAGTACTGAATCTGTTTGCCACCGTTTTCAATCACTGCGCATAGCTTGTTTTTGCTGAAACTCAGATAGTTGTTTGCCCGTCGCTGAGGTAGCTCCGGCCAATCCAGCCCCAGGCCACAGGGTGACGCCGGGTCATTGGCTGCGAGCCACCAGCTGTCGGGGGCAGCTGGGTTTTGCAGCTGTGCATAAGCGCTGGCAGTAATGAATTGTGGGCCAGAGAGTTGTTCAAAGAAATGTCCAGTGAGCACTTCACCCGACAGTTCCATGATGCGTAACGCGCGGAAGGCATTGCGCCAGCGCAGAGTTTTACCTTCTGCACCGTAAGGCAAACGTTCACGATTGACAATTTCCCGGTTGATCCAGCCATACCGGTCCAGCAGCAGGCGAACAATTTCTTTGTCCGCTTCCAACCGACTTAATGCATCCAACGGTGATTTGCTGCGCGGTAGCAGCCAGTTGCCTGGCCAGCCAGGTGCGGACATGCGCATTCGACGTCGGCTGGAGATTTGTGCCGGTGGTGCCTGCAAGGTGAATTTGCGCTCTAACCCGATCCGTATGGAAGCAAACGTGTCACTGTGTAACCCACCTTGCCAGACAGCCTGCCACCACTGGTCATTAAAGGCATTGCGGCTGATTGACTGTTGTTGCGCCAGGTCGTCGAAACGGTACCCCGCGTTAGGGTCGACAAAGCTGTCTGCAAAATCCGCTGTGGCGTGGCTGTCACTGAGTAATTCAAGGTCTTCGGGGAAGCCCACGGCTATCTGTTCTTTGCCAGCGCCGATCCAGGTAAACCCATAGTCAGGAATTTCGGTATCCCAGACGCTGGCCTGCATGCCGGACAGGCGGGCGGGGAGCAGGTCATACCACCAGGTTGAAACTGCGCAGGGGAGCGCGCGCAACCTTTCCAGAACAGACAGCAGAGACTGCGGTTCGAAGCGTCGACCAAACTGTTGATGGCTGGCCCAGAACCCCGGCAGATGGGCTACCGGCAGCGCTGCAAATTCAGTGCGCCGCGCGGCGCGCGCGAAGCGCATCAGCGATTCAAAGTTCTGTGCGTCACACCAGTAGCTTGTGTCATCACCGGCGATCAGCAGACCCTGAATAAATGTTTCGTCAACGTTGAACAGGCCTTTCGGGATTGAAGGCAGACGTTGAGAAATATCCGTTTCTGACAGCGGGCCATAGAACGACAGTATTTCGCGAGCAATTTCTAGATCGGTGCGTAACTCTTTAACAGCAAAACTGTTTGCAGGCGCCTCACCTGGCACCAGGCCGCAGGTGTACAAACCCTGCTCGAGTTCTGCGTGGGTGGCCCAGCGTCGCTTGCCAACCTCTATCCAGCGCAGATGATCCATTGGTGGGAGGGTTTCTGGTAATTCGTTGATTGGAATCAGGATCCTTTCTTTCAGCCATGCTGACCAGTCATCTGGATGGCTGGGTTCGTAACCTGGGAAGCGTCGCTGACGCTTGGCTTCGAATTGTTGAATGACCTCACGTTCAATCCGCGGCCGCAGCGCGTCATTGTGTAAAGCCTGACTGATGACGTCTGCGCTCAAGCTGCTCAGTTCATCATCTTCCGGGGTGTCATCCGCGTACATGTAGCGGCTGACCTGGCCGAAGGTCAGGTTACGGGCGAACGGGCTGGGGCTGGTGGTTTCGACAAAGCTCCAGTGGATCTCGCCGCTTTCCAGTTCCTGCAGGCGCGCCAGTAAAGCGGGAATATCAAACTCATCATCCAGACAGGTGCGCCAGGTTTCAATCATGACCGGGAAATTTTCCAGGCTTTTCACCTGGGTCATCAGTTTTTTTGCCTGCAGACGGCTCATCCACAACGGCAGGCGTTGATTAAATTTTGCTTTGGTCAGTAACAGGGCGCGTCCGGCGCATTCCCGGAAACGCGCGCCAAAGAAACCCGACTGTTCAAGGCTGACCCGCAATAACGCTGCAAAGTTGGCGGGCGTGACAAGCGTCAGCAGAACGTGTGGGTCCAGCTCTCCCTCAATTTGCGCCACAATAGCATCGTTATCAGCATGTATTTCGAGCTTGCTGTCAAAGCGCGCCTGCCAGGCGGCTTGAATGGCCATGGCCCAGGGCTGATTCAAACGGCCACCCCAGAAGGTGTGCAGCACCACCTGTTGTGGATCATTGGGACCGTGGTAACCCGCGGGTCCCGTGCGCACCAGTTCTACCAGTAAATGATGTCGGTGAGGTAACTCGCTCCGGGTATGGGCGCGCTGGCGTTGCAGATAATCGACAAGCTCTGCCGCAGCGATATCATCAAAGCCGTCAGTTTCAGTCAGATCATCAAGCAACCCCTGGGTGTCGTTATTGCCTAACCGGCCTTCAACGTGTTCCAGATATTGCGTAATTCGATTTGAAAAATGCAGCGATCGGTTAAAAAACTCGCTCCGCCAGAAGGGCGGTGCAGCCCGATCCGGTGGCGCCGGACGGACCAGCACATCGTTGTGCGTGATCTGCTTGATCTGCCAGGCAGCGGTACCCAGGGTAAAGGTCTGGCCAACGGTAGCCTCCCAGACAAATTCTTCGTCCAGCTCGCCAAGCACTGCGCCATGGTCAGCGTGTCGTAACTGATAATAGCCACGGTCCGGGATGGTGCCGCCTGAGTTGTACATGGCCAGCACCGCGCCGCGATTGGCTTTTACGGTCTGCTGTATGCGATCAAAATCCAGCCGCGTGCGCAGCTCCCGGATACGGCTGCCACTGTAGCGCCCGGCGAGCATTTCAATCAGCTGGTCAAATTGTTCACGTTGCAGATGATGGTAGGGCGCGGCGCGGGTGATCAGCCGGTAGAGCTGGTCCACGGGCCATGGCTCGTTCGCGCAGATCGAAATGACTAACTGTGCAAGAACATCCAGCGGCCCCCGCATCATCTGCTGGGGTTCAATGTCGCGGGCCGCAATCGCCTGGGCCAGCACCGCGGCTTCCAGGAAATCGTGGGCGTGGGTAGGAAACAAAGTGCCTCTGCTGACTTCGCCCACCTGATGACCGGCTCGGCCGATGCGTTGCAGGCAGGCTGAAACCGATGGCGGACATTGCACCAGAACCACTTCGTCCAGGGCGCCGATATCGATACCCATTTCCAGAGAATTAGTCGCTACGATGGCTTTCAGCTCGCCGGCTTTAAGGCGTCGTTCGACTTCAGTGCGCACCTCTCTGGCCAGCGAGCCATGGTGTGCATAGGCAAGAGGTTCTGGTTCTTCTTCATTGAGTTTTAGAGTTATTTTTTCTGACAGGCGGCGGCTGGTGGTGAAAAAAAGAGTAGAGGTGTTGCCGGCAATGGTTGCCTTGAAACTCTTTGATAAAGGTTCCCAGATCTTCTCGCCGTTTTCGGCTGCCTGCTTGGCGTCCGGAGGAAAGGTAATGCGGAAATCGATTTTCTTTGCGCCGGGTGTGTTGACGACCTGCACCTGTCGAAGTTGTCCCTGGGAGGTATGGCCTGCAACATACTCCGCCACTGCCTCCAGTGGTGACACGGTGGCTGACAATGCGATGCGTTGAAATTCTCCGGCAAAATCTGCCAGACGCTCGATGTTGACCATCAAAGAAGCGCCGCGACGGTTATCGACCAGGGCGTGAATCTCATCAAGGATGACGGTCTGAACCTGACTCAGCGCAATCTGACCTTTGCGTGTGGTCAGCAGCAGGCCAAGACTTTCCGGCGTGGTGATGAGTATGTCCGGCGGCGTTCGCAGCATGCGTTGTCGCTCACTCTGGGGGGTGTCTCCTGAGCGGGTTTGGACCTTCAACTGCGGGAAGCCGTAAGCAGATGTCAACTGCGCCAGCGGCGTGGTGAGGTTGCGCTGGATATCATTGTTCAGGGCTTTCAAAGGCGAGATATACAACACCTTGGTTTGCCCGGTGTGGTAGTTACCCGAGGCGAACTGGCTCAGTGACCACAAAAAGGCGGTCAGGGTTTTGCCGCTGCCAGTCGGCGCTGTAATGAGGGCGTGCTGACCGCTGGCCAGCAGCGGCCAGCTGGCTTGCTGCACTTCCGTGGGTGCCGGATATTGATCAGCAAACCAGCGCTGGATGCTCGGGTGGAAAGGCAAGGTGTCAGACATTCAACGATTACAGCAGATTTGGGTTTATCATGCTCTTTTTGTCCCGAGGTAATTAATGCTGGCAGTGTTATCCGGCTTACGCACCATCATCTGCATGGGTGTTGCCTTCCTGGTCTGGTATGTTCTGGTGGTCATTGTGAAAATGCCCGGGTCGTTACTGGGTGTACTTTTTCCGGTCTGGCTTGGCGGCCTGGTGGGAGGCATTGTCAGTGTGATTTTCTCCACCCGGCAGGGCCTGATGATGGCCACTACCAGTGGTGTGCTGCTGGCGGTCGGGTTTCTCTGGGTCAGGCATGTGTACCTCGAGATTGGTCTGGGTACAAATACCGTGCTTACCCTCTGGCCGGTCTGGTTTCCACCAGCATTTTATGTGGGCGCCTACTGTTACTTGAGCTTCTTAATCTACCGGGAAAAATAATGCCTCATCCATCAGCCCTGATCGAAGCAGGTCAGAAGATTTTTGTCGCTGGCAGCAGCAACGAACCCACCGGTCTGATTGAAAGTCTGCTCGCCGAGCCTCTGCCTGAGAACCTGCACTTTGTGCAGTTCCCCATTGCCGGATTCAACAACGTAGATTTTACCCAGGCGAACGCCTCCGCTCACCTGACTACTTTTTTCATGACGCCTGCGCTGAAAAACGCGGCTGCTGAGCGGCTGCATTTTCTACCGATGCAGATGCGCTGGGTGTACAGCTATTTGAGTGAAGGTATCGATGTGGCCCTTATCCAGGTTGCCCGTGACCGGGATGGCCTGCTGCGCCTGGGTCCTAACGTGGATTTTGTTGATGCCGTCCTGGGCAATGCCAAGCTGGTGATGGCGGAGTTAAATACGGGTTTTGTTGCGCCGGCGGGCGCACCGCTGATAGACCCGGCACGCCTCGACTATGTGTTTGAAAGCAAGCGTGAGCTGTTTGCCCCAGCCCCACCGACAATAGATGAGTCTGCAGTGCAGATAGGCGCCAATGTTGCTGGTTTGATCAAAGATGGGGATGTTCTGCAGACCGGCATTGGCGCGATTCCCGCTGCGATTCTCAGCCAGCTGGGTGACAAAAATGATCTGGGTATGCACGGTGGCCTGATCGACGATGGTGGCATGCAACTGATTCGTAATGGCAACCTCACCGGCCGCAGCAAAGCCCTGGACAAAAACCAGCACATTACCGGCATGGCACTAGGCAGTAACGCTTTGCTGACCTGGCTCGCAGATACGCCAGAAGTGGTGTTCTGCGGTGCAAACCATACTCACGAAGCCTCTGCCATTGCACAACTGGATAACTTTGTTTCGGTGAATTCTGCGGTGGAGATTGACCTGCTCGGCCAGGTGAATGCGGAGTATGCCGGTGGGCGCCAGATATCTGGCACAGGTGGTTCAGTGGACTTCATGCGTGCGGCTAAAGCGTCCCGCGGCGGGCGCTCAATTGTTGCGATGAATGCAACCGCTCGAGGCGGATCTGTCTCGCGTATTGTCCCACGTGTGGAGTTGGTTACTGCGCTGCGCACGGACGTTGATATTGTGGTCACCGAATTTGGTGTTGCACACCTGAAAAATCTGCCGGCAGTGGCCCGGGTTGAAGCGCTGATTGAGCTAGCTGCGCCACAATTTCGTGATGCTCTGCGCCAGGGCGAACTTCACAACGCCTAAATCACGCCAAGCGTGTGCACTGATTCACGCTTTTCGATTGCCATTCGGACGAAGGCAACTAGCCTTCATTACAATAGTGATTCGATGGATTACGAGATAAGGATACCTCAAGCCATGGATTATGTTGGCATCGATCCCGCGGTAGGGCTGGAGTGCTCAAGCTGTAAACACATTTCGCGTCTGCCTTACAGTGAGTTGCTTAACCGCGTGCTGCAAGAAACGCATGTGAACTGTAATGGCTGTGAACGCGCCATGTTGCATGACTGGACTACAGTGTCTGTCGTGCAGAATATTATTCGCAAGCGGCTCAAGCAGGCCAACGAAGATAAAGCCAAGCGTACCGCTACCGGATAAAGATCACTCAAGCAGGTGTTGTTGGAGCCTGATTGCTGACGCCCAGTTCGTGCAGAAAAAACGCGTACTCTTCAGCCAGCTCCTTGAGCGCATCAAAACGGCCCGATTGGCCGCCATGGCCGGCCCCCATGTTTGTTTTCAGCAGCAGCGTAGTGTTGTCCTGCTTGAGCGTACGTAACTTGGCCACGTACTTGGCCGGTTCCCAATAAGTGACCCGTGGATCATTTAAACCCGCGGTGACCATGATCGGCGGATAAGCCCCAGGCTTCAGCTGATCGTAGGGTGAATACGAGCGGATAAATTCAAACGCGGCCTGGTCTTTAATCGGGTTGCCCCACTCAGCCCACTCCGGGGGTGTCAGTGGCAGCGTCTCATCCAGCATTGTGTTTAACACATCTACGAACGGCACATGTGAAGCCACTGCACCCCACAGTTCCGGTGCCTGGTTCACTACCGCGCCCATCAGTTCGCCACCCGCGCTGCCACCCGCGATGGCAATGTTGCCGGCGGTCGCATAATTGTTCTGGATCAGATGTTTTGCGACATCAACAAAGTCGTTGAATGTGTTGGTTCGCTTGTC
>CBDUMB010000005.1:0-18877 GCA_965368205.1 uncultured Pseudomonadaceae bacterium
ATAGAAGGTATCGCGGCGGATGATTTCGATACCCAGATCCATAAGCTGATAGGCGTGTTTACGATTGTGTGCACGGGCGTAAATTTTCAGATGCGGAAAGTGTTTTGAAACAATTGCGGCGGTTTGTAGAGACGCCTGGGCCTCGTCAATTGCCAGAACAAATAGCGACGCATTTTCTGCACCCGCGGCTTCCAGCAGATCTAATCTGGAGGCGTCTCCATAGTAAATTTTGTTGCCGTACTGTTTTACAAAGTCCACCTGCTCCTGGCTGGCATCCAGTGCGGTAAACGGAATCTTCTTAGCGCTGAGCACCCGGGCAATAATCTGTCCAAAGCGACCGAACCCGGCAATGATGACCCTGGGTTCATCGTCATCAGGTACTTCGTAAGGTTGGTCGGTTGAGCGCTGGCTCGACAGCTTGTCTTCTAAAAACATAAGTAGTGGTGTGGTTAACATGGACAGAGAAACCACCACGATCCACAACTCTGCTGTGCTGCTGGGTAATACCGATGTCGTTACAGCAACGCCAAAAATGACAAACGCAAATTCTCCTCCCTGGGATAATACCCACGCCAATCGCCTGGCTGAGGTGTTTTCCAGGCCCTGCCATTTACCCAATGTATACAGTACCAGCGACTTGATGGTCACGAGCACGATCACCATCCCGACAATGCTGAAGGGTTGTTCAGAGATCAGGCCAAGATTCATCGACATGCCAACCGCTATGAAAAACAGGCCGAGTAACAAGCCTTTGAACGGCTCGATATCCGCCTCTAACTGATGTCTGAACTCTGTGTCTGCAAGTAATACACCTGCCAGAAAAGCGCCAAGGGCCATGGATAAACCGGCGTGCTCAAGCAGACTGGCTGTGCCAAGAACTGTCAGTAGTGCAGTAGCCGTCAGAATTTCACGCACCCGGCTGCGGGCAACAATCTTCAAAAGATTTTTCAATACCCAGCCGCCGAGATAAACCACACCAATAACAGCGCCCACGGCGATGGCGACCGTCTGCCACTGGAAGCCCTGGGATGATGCGCCGCCAAAGAGCGGTACCAGCGCCAGTAAAGGAACAACAGCCAGATCCTGGAACAGCAGTGTCGCAAATGCGGAGCGACCATGACGTTGGGTGAGCTCACCACGCTCGGCAAGCAGCTGGAGTGCAAATGCAGTGGAAGACAAAGCCAGCACCAGCCCGATGAGTAGCGCTATCTGCAACGGGTTACCTAACAGATAGGCAAAGGCAGCAATGAGGATGGCAGACAGGAACAGCTGCGCGCTGCCAAAACCAAAAATGGACCGCCGTAGCGCCCACAAACGTGACGGCTTCAGCTCCAGGCCGATGATAAACAGCAACATCACTACGCCGAGCTCAGCAAAATGCAGGATGTCATCAACGTCGTCAATCAGGCCAAGGCCCCAAGGACCGATGAGTGCGCCGGCTGCAAGGTATCCCAGTACTGAGCCGAGTCCGAGCATTTTGAAGATAGGCACGGCGACAACCGCGCCTGTCAGCAGGACGATGACATCCAGATTCACTTAGAGGGTGCCCGCCATTAGAAAATCTGCCACTGCCATCCGCTCTCGCGGTCGTTGATCCCGCTGCGCAAGTTCAGCGGCCAACTGCGGATTATTTCCCGTATAGCCTATAGCCAACGCGGTAACCGGGCGGATTTCTGCGGGCAGGCTGAAGGCGTTTGTCGCCTTTTCGGGTTCGATACCAATCATCTGGTGCACGCTGATCCCTCGCGCGGTAGCTTCGAACGTGAGGTTAGCAGATGCCGCGCCCAGATCGTGCATAGCTGCCTTGTTTTCCTTGCCGTTGTGTTCAAACACGCTGTTTGTCAGTCCCAGCGCCAGAACCGGCGCGTGTTGCGCCCATCCCTGGTTACCTTCAACCAGTACGTCATGAATCTGCTGCCATACGGCTGGAGACCGGGATTTCACGCCGACGATATAGCGCCAGGGTTGGGCGTTATAGGAGGACATGGTCCAGCGCGCCGCTTCAAACAGAGCCTGCAGGTCCTGTTCACCGACATCTCTGCCCGGATCAAAGGTGTAAGGACTTCTGCGTTGAGTGAGCAAGGGTTCAATTGCGACCGCGGTAATCGCTGCATGGTTGTTGTCTGTCATTTTCATTCTCCTCAAGTTCAAATTTATGGGGTCATATCAAAAAGTAGAATGTCAGCTGCTTCGCTGCTCAGGTTCACCCGCACAGCTGATGCGCTGGTGTTTTGGAACGCAAAACCATCACCACTGGACAGGCGTTCATCATTAACGGCGACATCTCCGTGTACCACCTGCAGCCACATCTTTCGGCCAGGCTCTATTTCGTGCGCCACGTGGACGTTGTTACTCAGCGTTGAGAGATAAAGGTCAACATCCTGATGAATGGTAACGGATGCATTGCGACCGTCGCGTGAACCTGCCAGAACCAGGCGATTGTCTTTAGGTATATCGGCAAAAGATTTCTGTTCATACCCAGGCGCCAGGCCCTGCTTTTCGGGCAGGATCCAGATCTGCAGGAAGTGCAGTGGGTCAGTTGTCGACACATTAAATTCACTGTGGCGTACGCCAGTACCGGCGGTCATGCGCTGTACTTCTCCGGCTTTGATCTCTGAGCCTGTGCCAAGGCTGTCCTTGTGTGCCATGGTGCCTGATATCACATACGAGATAATTTCCATATCCTGATGTCCGTGCGTATCAAAACCTCGGCCCGCAGCGACATGGTCTTCATTGATCACGCGTAGCGGGCCAAACCCCATATGGTCCTGATCAAAGTAGCTGCCAAAAGAAAACGTATGGCGACTGTTAAGCCAACCAAAGTCGGCTTGTCCTCGTTGTTGTGCTTTGCGGATCTGCTGCATGGCTAACTCCCTGTGAAGGTTGTGCTTGTGTGTTGCTTGGTGCGTATTGTGACTGTTGCCATTAAGAAGACAATTAGTCTAATCGGATGCGTTGCGTCTCCTGTAAAGCGACAATACACTGCTGCTATGGATAAGTTAGAAGCACTGAAATCGTTTGTTCAGGTGGTGGAATCTGCAGGGTTTGCCGCCGCGGGTCGTCAGCTTGGGTTGTCCCGCTCGGTGGTCAACAAGCACGTCCAGCGCCTGGAAGATGAACTGGGTGCACAGCTCCTGCGTCGCAGCACCCGATCAGTCACCCTGACGGGCACGGGTGAAGGGTTTTACCGGCGAGCGCTGAGCCTGCTGGCTGACTATGAAGATGCAGTGAACGCGGTGCGCGAGCTGCAGGATGAGCCGACTGGCGACTTGCGTATAAACGCGCCCATGTCCTTTGGTACGTTACATCTGTCGACGCTGGTGGCGGATTTCTGTGCTGCGAATCCCCACCTGCGGGTTGAGCTGGTGTTGAACGACCGCTTTGTTGATCCACTTGAGGAAGGTTTTGATATCACCCTGCGCATCGGTGAAGTACCGGTATCGACCAGCCTGGTGGTGCAGGAAATTGCCCCTTCCAATATGGTCGTCTGTGCTTCTCCAACCTATCTGCAAACCCACGGTGAACCCGCTACGCTGCACGATCTGAAGCGACACCGATGCCTGCATTATGGTTATCAGGCTTCGGGTTCAAACTGGCGTTTACAGGTGGCTGGCAGGATACAGGCGGTGCCGATTAACTGTGTGATGTGGTCAAACAACGGTCAGGTTCTGCGAGATGCGGCGATAGCAGGTAACGGAATAGCGCTATTGCCGACATTTATTGTGGGTGACGCGTTACAGAATGGGCAACTGCGTTCGGTGCTGGTAGATACGCCGCCGGTTCCAACAAGTCTGCTTGCGCTTTATCCCAGGCATCGGCATCTCTCAACCAAGGTCAGGCTTTTTGTGCAGGCCTTGAGTGCGCGTTTTGATGAGCGGCCTTACTGGGATCTTGTCAGCTAGCGCGTTCTCAGGCGCGTTGCTGATCCGTTGCGAAGCACACGCCATCACCAACACGGATCAGTCCGTCATTGAGGATTTTAGCGTTGATGCCGCCATGCCCCCGCATCGCGTTATATCCGCCAGGGCCAAGTGCCAGCTCCATTTTTGAGCAGGGATGGCATAGACCCGTGAACACCATGCGCACGTCGCCTACCAAAAATTCTTTGTCTTTCAGAGCCAGCAGGTTGATGCCGCGGACAAGAATGTTGCGACGTAGTGTGGTTGCCTGAAGGTGAGGTGTTTTTAGCATAGAGCGAAGTGCATCCAGATGTTCAGCCTGGATCAGCGTCACCTGACGTTTGCCGCCTGTACTTTTATAGCGATCGCCTTCAAGCCCTTGACCTGCGATAGCCGTCGCCATTTTGACAGTGTGCATCTGTTCATTCTTTGCCGGTCTTAAACCGATCCATTCAACTTGTCCCTGTTGTGGCAGGACGTTGATCAACTCGTTAATGCTCAGCATCTATCTCAGCCTCGATCCCTGGTTCAGGTGTAGCCTTGGTGCCAAGGCGGCGGTGTTCAATGACGTGCATGACAGCATCTGCTGCTGTCTTAAGGGCGCCAAATATCACCAGGCCCGCGCCTGCACTGCCTGTAGCACCACCGAAAATTATCGTTAGATGCATGGGCAGGATTCTAAGGTAGGGGGTGAACATCAAGGTTCCGATGTTGGGTGTGCCTTGTTCATCCATCTGTCGATGATAGCGATAGGAAAAAGCGTGGTTGACGGCAAAGCCCAATGTGCACGCGACAAATCCTGGATCCAGCAATATATCCAGCGGCAGATCCTGCAGGATGAAAATCAGGTAAACCGCATGAAAGCCGCCGTAGTGGATGCAGAAGAAAAAAGCAGTTTTGCGCTTGGTTGCGGCATTGGGTTTGACGCTGCGACCGTTCATGCGAAACCCTTCAGTCGAATAATTACCCAGTCTGCTGATACGCAAAACGTAACTTGCGCCGATGATCAGGCTTTGTGCCCAGTAGATCAGCATCAGTTCGGCAAGGCTCCAGCCCTGCCAGATGGCTGTAGCTAACGCGATGATGTTGATGGCCAGCAACATCCAGACTGAGCCATCATTGAATGAAGCCGGAGAGGGGTTATTTCTGCTCGTGGAGTACAAATTGAGGTCCTGAGCCGCTCAGGCCGGCTTTGTCTTTAGGGTTGTATAACGCACATTTTTCCAGGGATAAACATCCGCAGCCGATACATCCGTCCAAGCGATCACGCATGCGGGTCAGCATACCGATGCGTGTCTCCAGGTCAGCTCTGAAAGTTCTGCTGATTCTGGCCCAGTCTTTCTGGTTGGGCGTTCGGTTGTTGGGCAGCGTGTGCAGCGCCTGGCGGATCTGATCAATCGAAAATCCAAGTTGTTGGGCGATTTGCACAAAAGACAGACGGCGTATGTCTGAACGCAGAAAGCGTCGTTGTCCACCTGAGTTGCGAGACGGAGTGACCAGGCCCTGAGTCTCGTAAAATCGGATCGCAGATATGCTCAAGCCGGTGCGCTCGGCTATCGCGCCAATGGTAATACGTGTTTCTGCCATCTGCAGATCCTGACGCAAAAAAAGCTTGACCTCAAGTTAAGTTGAGGTTTTAGGCTATGCCCCAGTCAATGAAGAACAGAGGTGCGATATGCAACAAGCTAGTTTAGAACATGTGAATATTACGGTGAGTGAGCCTGAAAAAACGGCAGCGCTGATGTGTGACCTGTTTGATTGGCGGATACGCTGGCAGGGTCCTGCAAAGCTGGGTGGACACACTGTGCACGTGGGTAGTGATGATCATTATCTTGCTGTTTACAGCCGTGGCGGACGCTCGGCAACCTCCGGCCAGCAGGAAGCATCATCTTCTGCGACTTCAGGCGGCCTGAACCATGTCGGAATTGTGGTGGAAGATCTGGACCTGATCGAAAAACGTGTTATTGCTGCAGGCTTTACACCCTACAACCACGGTGACTATGAGCCGGGAAGGCGGTTCTATTTCAATGATCACGACGATATTGAGTATGAAGTGGTCTGTTATGTCTGATAAATGCGCGCCATTGCCCTGTCGGCAATGGCGCGTACGTGCTCAGGTCTTATCGCTTAGCCGCGCATGGGATTGATTGGCGGCCAGTGTTCTTTGCTGGCTTCTATCTCTTTACCGATTTCTGCCACACCCCAGATACCTTCTGACAGATCGCGTTTTGCGATCGGTGTCAGCTGCCAGGACAATAGCTGAACGCTGTTGCCGCCCACCAGGAACTGGCGACCGGTGATGTCTTTGGCATCGTCAGTGCAGAGATAAACAATCGGCGGTGAAACAGCTTCCGGTGGGAAGTTGTCCTGCATGTCTTCAGGCAGTATGTCTTCGGTCATGCGCGATGTGGCTGTGGGTGCCAGCACGTTCACGGTAATGCCATACTTCATGCCTTCCAGCCACAAGCAGCGCATGAAACCGGCAATGCCTGCTTTGGCGGCGCCGTAGTTGGTCTGGCCGAAGTTGCCCAGCAGTCCCGAAGTGGAGCTGGTCATGATGATGCGGCCGCCGTTGCCTTGTTCCATCATCTTGTCATAGGCCACTTTGGTGGTCAGATAGGTGCCACGCAGGTGGACGTCAATAACGGCGTCCCACATGCTGTCATCCATATTCTTGAATGACTTATCACGCAAAATACCTGCGTTGGCGATGAGAATGTCAATTTTGCCGAAGTTATCGACACAGGATTGAACCATGGCTTCAGCGTCTTCCCGGCTGGTGACCGAGCCATAGTTTGCTGCCGCTTTACCGCCGGCTGCTTTAATTTCGTCTACTACCTGGTCTGCCATAGACGTACTGGCACCGGTGCCATCCCGGGCACCACCCAGGTCATTCACAATGACGCTGGCGCCTTCGTGAGCCAGTAAAAGAGCATGCGCACGTCCCAGTCCGCCCCCTGCACCCGTAACCAGTGCAACTTTGCCGTCAAGCATTCCCATACTAAAACTCCTTCCAATGTGCCCAGTAACTTGCAGGGCGTTAACAGATTATCGGTCACGGTGGTCAAGACCCCATCGGCCAATGGTTCCCCCGTCTTGCTTCTGCAGTTATGCTGTTGTTGGAGACCAACAGCGCCACAGCAGAACAGATTATTTTAGCAGCTACCGCTTTGGCACGTACATCGTTAACGCACCCGTTGTCAGGAGGGATCAGTGACCGACAAGCTTCTCGATTTTACAGGCCAGGTGGCTCTGGTGACTGGCGGTAGCCGGGGTTTAGGACGTCAAATGGCATTAGCGCTGGCGGAGCGTGGTGCAGACGTCATTATTACCAGCCGCAAAGCTGATGCATGTGAAAGCGTCGCAGCCGAAATAGAAAGCCTGGGCCGTCAGGCGATGGCTTTTGGTTGCCATGTGGGTCACTGGGACGAAGTTGATGCTTTGGTCGACGCGGCGTATGAGCGTTTCGGGCGGATCGATATTCTCATTAACAACGCGGGCATGTCTCCTTTATATGGCAAGTTGAGTGATATCAGTGAAGAGCTGTTTGATAAAGTCATCGGGGTGAATCTCAAAGGTCCGTTCCGATTGATGGCATCCGTGGGTGAGAAGATGGCGGCGGGTGAAGGCGGCAGCATCATCAATATCAGCAGCACAGCCTCGCTCAACCCGTCACCCGGTTCTGAACCCTATGGCGCCGCTAAATCCGGGTTGAATGCGCTGACACGTTCCTTTGCTTTTGCTTACGGACCCAAAGTGCGGGTGACCTGCATTGTGGCCGGCCCCTTTTTAACCGATATCTCAAAAGCCTGGGACATGGCGGCATTCGAAAAAAACGCGCAAGCCAACCTGGCTCTGCAGCGTGGTGGTGAACCCGAAGAAATTGTTGGCGCGGCGCTTTATCTGGCCAGTCCTTCCAGTTCCTTTACCACCGGCACTTCGATCAGGGTAGATGGCGGCACCGCCTGACAAACCTGCTGCACCTGACAAAGGTGAGCAGCCGCCAGAGGATCTTGACCTCTCTCTGGAAGATGTACTTGACCTGTTGGCTAACGAGATTGAACGTTTGCAGGTCTCGCTTGATACCTATCGCCTGAGTGACCATCCGAGTAAGCAGTCACTTATCCGCTGGCACGTCCAGCAGATAGATGCCCGCCACGATCGCCTTGATGAAATAAAACAGATGATTCTTAACCGTAACAATGATGCTGTTCACTAGCCGCGGTTGTTAAAGGTCGAAGAGATTGTTGCAAAGACCTGCCGATCAGCTGAATCTGCGCGCCAACGCGTTGAGCAGACGCGCGCGCATATCGGTGTCAAACGTTTCTCCATAGACCTCGGCCAGTGTTGCCAGTCCACCGGGGTTGGCGACATTCACTTCCATCAGATATCCACCCACCGTGTCGATAGAGGCAAACCCAACGTGAGCATCAATTAACTGCTGGTGAACCCTATCAATCAAGGTCTGGGTAGGCTGATCTACCGCCACGGGCTTGGCCTCACCTTGTTGGGCAAGATTTGCGCGAAGCGCTTCGGTCGGCACACGCAAATAGCTGCCGAGAATTTCATCCCCGCATATCAACGTGCGTGTTTCGCCGCATCTGATGTCGGGAATGAAACGCTGCAGGACCCAATAGCCGGGGTGAGTACCTAAGATTCTGTTGATGTCTGCAGCAGAGTTTATCTGTTGTACATGTTCGCCAAAACTGCCAGCTGAAGGTTTCAATACCCATTCACCGCCATTGGCCTGCATGAATGTGATGAGCTGCTCCGGCCGGTTGCTGACCATGGTTGTCGGTGCAAACGCCAGCCAGGCACCTTTGCCATGTGCCCAGGTGTAGGTGTTGGGGTGGTTGATCAGTTTTTTGCTGTCGAGCAGATGCAACATCTGTAATCGATCTGCGAAGCTCTGTCGTGGCCCGAACCCCAGTGGCCAGATCAGATTGAATTGATTGGCCAGGTGCGTGCCAAGATAGACATCAGCGTTAGTCATAGACATCTGTTCGTGATCACACATCGTCACATCCCAACCGCCAGCGCTGAGTATTTCGGGCAACCTGACCGGGTTATCGTTGCCGCTGTTCGGCGGGGAAATCAAAAATGCTGCAGTTAGTTTCATGGTGGCAGTTTACGCCACGCGACCCTGATCTCCCAGAAACTGGCCGTTCGCCTTTTTGCCGCTGAGCTATTAAAATTGGTACCCGTTTTGACAGTGAGATGACAGTGAGCACGCAGAATCTGCCGGACTACACGATGCCGCCCCAACAGGTACCTTTGTACGAGCCTGAAACCCTTGACGATAGATCACGGAATGCCCTGAAAGAACGTATCGCTGAAGGTATAGAAGCCATGGGGGCGGTGCTCATTGCGCATTACTATGTGGATGGCGATGTGCAGGATCTCGCTGAAGCCACAGGTGGTTTTGTCTCTGATTCGCTGGAAATGGCGCGCTATGGACGTGATCACGATGCGGCCAATGTGATTGTCGCCGGGGTACGCTTTATGGGCGAAACCGCAAAGATTCTTTCGCCGGAAAAGAACGTGTTTATGCCCACTTTGAAGGCGGAATGCTCTCTTGATCTTGGTTGTCCTCCAGATAAATTCGAGGCCTTCTGTAAGGAGCATCCAGACCGCACGGTTGTGGTTTATGCCAATACCTCTGCGAAGGTGAAGTCGCTGTCTGATTGGGTGGTGACCAGCAGTTGTGCGCTGGATATCGTTGGTCATCTTCGCGACCGCGGGGAAAAAATTCTGTGGGCACCGGATAAATTTCTGGGTGGCTACATTCAAGCGCAGACCAACGCAGATATGCTTCTGTGGAGTGGTGCGTGCGTTGTGCATGAAGAGTTTAAAGCCAAAGCACTGTTGGACCTGAAGAAAGTTTATCCGGATGCAGCGGTGTTAGTGCACCCGGAATCACCTGCTGCGGTTATTGAGTTAGCGGACGTGGTCGGTTCTACCAGTGCCATTGTCAAAGGGGCAACGACGCTGCCTAACGAAACCTTTATCGTCGCAACAGACCGCGGTATTTTTCATAAGCTGCGCCAACTGAATCCTGAGAAACGATTCATCGAGGCGCCCACCGCGGGTGAAGGCGCGACCTGCCGAAGCTGTGCCCACTGTCCGTGGATGGCGATGAACGAATTGAAGACTCTGGAGCGCCTGGTAACCGACGAGGTTTATCGGTCAAACTGCGAAGTTCTGGTTGATCCTGAAATTGGCGCCCGCGCTAAAATGCCGTTGGACAGAATGCTGGATTTCCAGCGCCGACATTAGGCGCTTTCAGCTCTGCTGCTGCATCCGTATGGCGGTACGCAGGTCCTGGATCCGCTGGCTGAGTTTGGCCTGCATTTGCGGATTATCGCGTCGAATCAGACGCTGCGCATATTCAAGATGTTGAATGGCGCGATGATAGGCACCATGCAGGTAAAAGAAGTCTGCCCGCGCCAGGTGTACGCCAGTGATATTGCCGGCCAGCCCAGCGGTTTCGGCAAGCTGATACCACACGTCTACATCATTGGGTCGTGCCTGGGATTGCTGTTCGAGAATCGTTTCTGCCTTTGCGTGTTGACCGGCCTGATTTAAGGCTTTGGCATACAACATGGACAAGGGTGCGTTTTCCGGGTTTAGCACCAGCTGTCGTTCCAACAGTGTCTGTGCCTGCTGGTTGCGGTCGGCTTCAATCAATAATTCAGCATAAGCACTGTTATACAGAATGCTCTGTGGGTTCAGGTTAGTCAGCTGTTCCACCCGCAGCAGGGCTTCATCGTGCTGCCCGTCACGGCTTAACGATAGTGCCAGGCCATAGTTGGCCGCCGCATCGTTGGGGTTGTCGCGCAGGCGGCGCCGGTATTCCGTAATACCCTGGCCGTGGTTTTTCTGAAAGTGGACCACTGCACGAACGCGCATCAGCTGGTAATCCAGAGAATCGCTGTACTCTTTGCGTTCTATGGACATGGCCTGATTGCGGGCGTCGGTAATGCGGGTTTCTGATAATGGATGGGTCAGTAGAAATTCTGGGGGCTTGCGTGTGAACCGATAAGCCTGCTGCATGCGTTCAAACATGCGCGACATGCCAGCCGGGTCGTGGCCTGCGCGAATAAGCGTATTAAACCCAACCCGATCCGCTTCCTGTTCCCGGTCTCGACTGTAACGCAGCTGGTTGGCGGCTGATGCGGCCTGGGCGGTGCTCAGCGCAGCGATGGCGGCGTCGCCACCCCCTGCGGCGCCGATAACCAATGCGGCAATGAGGGCGGCCAGTGTGGGTAACGTTTGCGAACGCTGCTCTTCGACCCCGCGGGCGAAATGACGCTGGCTCAAATGTGCCAGTTCGTGCGCCATAACTGAAGAGTATTCGTGTACGTCCTCAGCGGACAGCAACAAACCAAGATTCACGCCTACCACTCCGCCAGGCGCAGCAAAGGCGTTCAATTCCGGATTATCGATGATGACCACGCTCATAATGGCATCACGCAGTTCTGAATGCTGAGCGAGGTTGGTTAACTGGCCTGAAACATAATATTTCATCAGCGGATCACTGACCGTCGGCAGGGCCGCGTTGATCTGCTTCAGAAAAGATTCACCAATGCGCCTTTCAAGCTGGGGCGAAATAAGGCTTGATGAGCTGTCGCCGAGGCTGGGCAGCTGGTTCGGACTCGCTTGCACCACTGTCGTCTGCAGGCAGAGGGTGACCAGAGCTAAGTTCGCCAGTGTGCGCTGATAAATATTTTTTCTGTTAGCACTCAATCTCATAACAGCTACTATACGCGATTATTAGTTCAGACCAGCGCCTGTTGAGGGGTGGAATGCCGCTTTGCAGCGCTGTCTCATACTTTGGACCGTTATGAATGAAGAAGTTCGCATCCTTGACGTGAAAGGCTTGAATTGCCCTATGCCGCTGCTGAAGGCTAAAAAAGCACTGAATGAAATGGCTGCCCTGGAGCAGCTGCAGGTGTTGGCCACGGACCCAGGCTCGGTTCGGGATTTTGAGGTCTTTTGTCGACAGAGCGGGCATGTGCTGTTGTCGAGTGAAGAAAACAACGGCACCTACACCTACCTTCTGCAGAAAAAACAGTGAAATTTCTTAATGTAATCAGCCGTTGGGTGAATGAGTACTTCTCCAATGAAGAAGCCATTTATCTCATTGCCCTGCTTGGGTTTGTCGTTGTGGTTCTGGCGACCCTGGGGGGTGTACTGGCGCCAGTCTTGATGGGCCTGGTGTGCGCTTTCCTTCTGCAGGGTCTGGTGAATGGACTACAGCGGATCAAAATCCCGCGCCTGATAGCCGTCTATCTGAGTTTCCTGTTATTTGTGGGATTGATTCTGGCTTTTTTCGTGATTGTTGTGCCGCTGCTGTGGAAGCAGATGCAGGGCCTGATTGGGCTGTTACCTGCGGTTCTCAACCTGTTGCAGGACAGCGTGAGTGAGTTGGCAGCGAGATATCCTCAATATATAACCGAGACTCAGATTTCATCGTTGATTGATCAGGCGGCTGGCGAGTTGGGCAACTTAAGTGCCACGGTTTTTCAAACCGCGTTTTCTCAGGTCTTCTCTCTGCTCGGACTGGTGCTGTATCTGGTGCTAGTGCCGATTTCGATTTTCTTTTTCCTCAAAGACAAAGATGAACTGCTGGCCTGGCTGCACTCTCTGCTGCCCGCTGACCGTCCTCTGCTGACCTCAGTGGCCAGTGAAATGAATATTCAACTGGGTAACTATGTGCGCGGCAAAGCCATTGAAATTGTCATTGTTGGCGCGGCCACCTTTGTTAGTTTTACGATTCTCGGTGTGAATTACGCGGCGCTTCTGAGTGTGCTGGTGGGTTTGTCGGTATTGATTCCCTTTGTCGGTGCAGCGGTGGTGACACTGCCGGTGTTCATCGTTGGTGTTATTCAGTTTGGCTGGTCCTGGGAACTGGGTACGGTGATGATTGTCTATGGGGTCATTCAGTTTCTGGATGGTAATGTGCTGGTGCCGCTGCTGTTTTCCGAGGTGGTAGATCTGCATCCCATCAGCATTATTGTCGCGGTTCTGGCTTTTGGTGGCATCTGGGGGCTCTGGGGCGTATTTTTTGCAATTCCCCTGGCAACCCTGATCAAAGCGATCTATAAGGCTTGGCCCCGTCGCGCAAGCGACGATCCGGAAGAAAGGCGCGCAAGCGACGATCCGGGTAAAGAACAGCCGGAAATTATCGAAGCGAGTTAGTCTGCGGCAGTTTCCACGCCAGGCGCCCTCGATGGGTGGGTAGAACACCGCGAAGGCGCGCTTGTTCAAGCGGGTCTGCGTGCGTACCATTCCGCCTCTATTTTTTGAATTACTAAACAGGTGGGGTTGAAGCCATGTTAAAGGGCAGCATTGTTGCGCTGATTACACCCATGCTGGCCGATGGTGAAGTGGACTGGCCGTCCCTTGACAATCTGATTGAGTGGCATATTGAGAGTGGCACCCACGGCATTGTGCCTATGGGTACAACGGGTGAATCTGCCACCTTGGATACGGTTGAACATCTGCAGGTCATCAAACGCACCATTGAGGTGGTGGCAGGTCGTATTCCCGTGGTCGCCGGCACAGGTAGTAACTCGACAGCAGAAGCCATACACCAGACCCAGGAAGCACAAGCTGCGGGCGCCGACGCCTGTTTACTGGTCTCACCCTATTACAACAAGCCAACTCAGGAAGGCCTTTACCAGCACTACAAAGCAATTTCTGCCGCCACTGACGTACCGCTTGTGCTCTATAATGTACCCCCGCGTACCGCCAGTGATATGTCTGCGGAAACTGTCGCGCGCCTGAGCACGGATAAAAAAATTGTTGGTATAAAAGAAGCGTGCGGTGACGCAAGCCGTGTCGGTGACATCAAAGCGCTGCTTGAAGACATCGGTAACGACGACTTTTTTATCCTCTCAGGAGAAGATGCACAGACTCTGGAAATGCTTGACCTGGGTGCAGTAGGCACAATATCAGTGACAGCAAATGTATGTCCCCGGGAGATGGCTGAGTTTTTGAACACTTATCTAGCTGGTGACAAAGATCGGGCCCGTGAGCTGGATGCCTTGTTACAGCCGATGCACGAAGTTCTGTTTATAGAACCTAATCCTACAGCCAGTAAGTGGGCCTTGCATGAAATGGGTCGTGCCGGACCAGGTATCCGGCTGCCTTTGTTACCGTTGTCAGAAAAATATCACGCGCAGGTTCGCGCTCGTCTTGTTGAAATAGGGGCTTTATAAATGGCAACTTGGAAATGCAGCATTCTGATGTTGATCAGCATCGTGCTGGCAGGCTGCAGCTGGTTCGGCGGAGATGACGATGACGAAGGTTTTCTGCGCAATCCTAAAGACGACTATCTGGAAGCCGTGCAGCACAATGAACTTGTTTTGCCCGACGACCTGAAACCGCTTGGCGACACAGATCCGTTTCCAATCCCGCGTACGCCGAAGCAGGTTAACGCAAGATTCTATCCAGACCGCCCACCTCTGCCTGATGCCATCTACGCTAACGATAATCGCGATGAAGTGCGTATACAGCGTTTAGGCGACAGGCGCTGGCTGGTTATTCCCGAGCCACCGACAACCGCCTGGCCGAAGCTGAAACAGTTTATGGCGGAAAATGGTGTTGCGCTGACTTACGATGCGCCCCAGTCCGGGCGATTGAATACGCAGTGGATGCAGATTCAAAATGAAGGCTATCGGGACGTGATCCGGACATTACTCAAGGATGCCAAAGGCGGCGACCCACTGATTACCGGCCAGGATCGGTTTCTGATCAAGGTTGAGCAGGGCTTGCGTGCCTTGACCACGGAAGTGCATGTGCGCCATGAAAACGACAGCGTGTCGCTGCCGGTGCGTGATGAAATCATTGTGATCGACGGCTTATCCAGCCATCTGGCAGCTGCAGAAGATGATCTGCTCAATGAAATTGGCGCCTATATTGCTGCTAAAGTCTCCGAACAGACTGTCTCCAAGGTAGCTCTGCAGATCGGCAGCGCGAAGAAAACTGAACTGGCACGTGACGCCAACGGATTTCCCGTTCTGCACCTGTATCTCGACTATGAGCGCGCCTGGGCAACCCTGGGACAGGCGCTGGATAATGCAGATGTCGAGATTCTTAACCTGGATCGGCAAACCGGTCTGTTTGCAGTCAACATTCCCGGCTCGGTGTTCACCGCTGACGATGATGGCCCCGGTTTCCTTTGTCGTCTGACGTTTTCCTGTGATGATGATGAAGCCGTTGACGTACAGATATTGATTGAAGGTGACAATCAGGATTACCGCGTCAGCGTTCTGGAAGCTGAAAGTTCCGCGCCTGCAGATGCCGAACTGGCGCAACAGGTACTGGTTCTGATCCGCGAATTTGCCGCCTGATGGGGCTTGCCTCACTGGGTAGTGGGTCCAAAGGCAATGGCACCGTGGTCGCCTTGGGAAGCAAAGTTTTCCTCATCGATTGCGGTTTCAATTTAAAACAGACCGAGCGCCGTCTGGCGCGTATTGGTCTGTCAGGGGGTGACCTCCACGGTATCCTCATCAGTCATGAGCATTCAGACCACATTGCTGGTGTTGCTGCTCTGGCTCACAAGTATGCAATTCCAGTGTACGCCTCCTACGGGACGCTCAAGCACGACCTGCGTGGCGTTGCCGGCATACCTTTTGATGGCGATCAGCCGTTTGAAATTGATGATGTGACCATCAATCCTGTCTGTGTACCGCATGATGCCCGGGAGCCAACCCAGTTTGTGCTCAGCGACGGTGTGGAAACCATAGGCGTGCTCTCGGATCTGGGCTGTGTCACCAGCCATGTTGTGGAGCAGTACCGAAACTGTACCCATGCCCTGATCGAAGCCAATCACGACAGTATGATGCTCAGTCGCGGTAGTTATCCCCAGCGTTTGAAACAACGTGTGGGCGCAGATTATGGACATTTGAACAACGAACAGGCCCATCAATTGCTGCAGCACATCGCCCACCCGGATCTGCATGTCGTGATTGGACACGTCAGTGAACAGAATAACGCTCCTGAAATCCTGCAACGCACGCTGCAACCGCTGCACAACAGCCTGGCTGCTCTGCATTACGCCACTCAGGCGGAGGGCTTTGGCTGGCTCGGCCAACAGCCCATCAAACGGCAAATATCTTTCGGCGAGGTCATGTAAACTAGTGGGCCCGTTTGATTAGATCGAAACAGAATAGCTATGGAACCCGCTTCTTTTAATATTTCCCCGGAAACCTTTCAAACTGAAGTCATCGAACGCTCTAACAGCGTTCCGGTATTTGTCCTGTTCTGGGCTGAACAGGTCCCGCCTTCAGTGCAAACCAAACAAACGCTGGAAACTCTGATGGCCCAGTATGGCGGCAAAGCCGTGCTGGCATTATCAGATGTGGCGGTTGACCAGACGCTTGCTCAACATCTGCGGGTACAGGGGCTGCCCAGCTTGCGGATTGTCCAGCAGGGTAAAATTGTTGATCAGATTGATGGTCCGGCAGATGAAGCCCAATTGCGCACCCTGCTCGACACGCTGACACAGTCATCCACAGACATGTTGCAGGGTCAGCTGGACCAGGTGCTGGCCAGCGGTGATTACGACACTGCGGTTGCGATGTTGCAGCAGTCAATGAACGAAGAACCCAATAATCAGGGTTTTCGGGTAGAGCTGGCTGATGTCCTGATCCTGAAAGGTGATCTTGATGATGCCCGCACGGTCCTGGCGTCTATTCCTGATGACACGCCAGAGCGTGAGCGCCCGCAGCATCGACTTGAGTTTGTTGAAGAAGCAGCCGGTTATGCGAGCGTTGCAGAACTTGATGAGCAATTGGCCGCTGATCCAGACAATCTGGAGCTGAAATATCAGAAGTGTGTAGGTCTGACGGTCACTCGGGATTATGAAAGTGCGTTGAACCTGGCCATGGACATTTTGCGCAGTGATCGTGAATTTCGTGACGATATCGGGCGTTTGACGATGGTCCGTATCTTCCCACTGTTGGGCAAGGGGTCAGACATTGCGGCAGCGTATCGCCGCAAAATGTTCAACTTTATGCACTAAAACCCGCTTCACGGGTTGCTGTCCCCACCGGCGCACCGTCACTTGTGAAGTACCGCACGTTATAGGACGCAGACGTTGCCTATCCTAGTCGTAACCGAATCGATAATGTGGGTAGTTGCGACATGGATGCGCAGTCGGATCCTTGCCTGGTTCTTGAACTCAATGGCCACCACGCCTCTGTGGCCGCACAGGCTGTGGCGGAAGGCGTCCCTTTTAAGCTGGGCAAAACGCCGAGCTGTGACTTCATTGTTGATCGTGAACTGACCTCCCGCATTCACGCTCGGATAGAGCGTCACCACAAAGATTTCTATCTCATCGATGAAAGTACCAATGGCACCTTCGTACAAACGGAGGATGAACAGGTCACCCTGGTGCATCGCGATCGTATCAAACTCTGGGGTGCAGGCTGGATTTCGCTGGGCGAACCGCTGCATGTCGGTGCCCCCATTCACTTCAGACAAGATTAACTATGGATTGGTCCAGCGCCAGCGATAGTCACCGTGGAAACCGGCGCGCGAGAAACGAAGATGCCGTTTTTGCGTCTTCCCACCTGGGTCTGTGGGCGGTAGCAGATGGTATGGGTGGGCACAAAGCGGGTGACTATGCCAGCGAGACCATTGCGCAGATGCTGGCGGATCTCGATCTCTCGCAGGATCTCAGTGACTGTGTTGATCTTGTTGAAGACGGCATGTTGGAAGTTAACGATCATCTACGGCGTCATGCACGTACTGAATGTGACGGCAATACAGTGGGCAGTACCGTTGTGGTGTTGATTGTGCGCGGTGAAGTGGGCGTTGCGCTGTGGGCTGGCGATAGTCGTCTGTATCGAATGCGCGGACGCCTGATGAGTCAGATCACCCGTGATCACAACCCCGTTTCAGATTTGTTAGACAGCGGCAGCATTACCGAAGATGAGGCGTTGAATGCAGATACGCACATCATCACCCGCGCGGTGGGTGGTCAGCGTGATCTGCATCTTGATGTGGCTGTGTTTGACGTTCAACCCGGCGATACGATGCTGCTTTGTACCGATGGTTTGTATCGGGAAATAGAACCCCAGTCTATTTATGAAGCCCTGCAGCACGATGTGGACAAAGCCGTCACGATACTCATGCGTGATTGTCTGCAGGGTCCAGCCAGGGATAATGTGTCCCTCGTGGTTGCGCGGGCGGAGCACTGATAATGGAAAAAGTCAGTGACAAAGGTGTTAACGATAACAGCGTAACTGATGCCACGCAGCTCCGTGAAGATATGACAGTCATGCGTGATCCCAGTGAAACCACTGCAACCGCAAGTCAGGTCAGCTGGCGCAGTTCGGCAACAGGCGTTTCGAGTGCCTCCGACGAAACACCTAAAGTCCTTAAGCAACGTTTTGTACTGGAAGAGCTTATCGGCTCTGGCGGTATGGGCAGTGTTTTCCGTGCAAAAGATCTACGTAAGGTAGAAGCGCGTGGTACGCAACCTTACGTCGCGGTTAAGATTCTGAACAATGATTTCCGGCATCATCCCGAGGCGTTTATTGCGCTGGAGCGGGAAGCAACCAAATCTCAGGGCTTGCGGCACAGCAATATTGTTTCCATCTTCGATTTCGACAAAGACGAAGATGTTCCATTCATCACCATGGAGCTGCTGCAGGGTGAAGAGCTGGCAGACCTGTTAAAAGCCTATCCCTCGGGTTTGCCTGAAGATCTGGCCTGGAAAATTATTGAAGGCATGGTGCTTGGTCTGAAACATGCGCACGAAGAAGAAGTTGTGCATGCTGACTTCAAACCCGGCAACATATTTATCACGCAGAAAAAAGTAGCGAAAATACTGGATTTTGGCATTGCGCGAGCGATGCGCATGAATTCTGGCTCCGAAGACACAGACTTCGATCCCGCGCGTCTGGCAGCTTTAACGCCAGCGTACGCCAGTCGTGAAATGTTGAATGGCGATAATCCCGAACCCA
>CBDUMB010000006.1:0-18730 GCA_965368205.1 uncultured Pseudomonadaceae bacterium
CCCGGCTGCGCCGCAATCGCACAGATGACTTTATCCGTCGCCTGGTGCGTGAAAATGAACTGACCTGCAATGACCTGATCTATCCGATGTTCATTATCGAGGGCACTCAACAGCGCACAGATGTCGCGTCCATGCCGGGAATCGAGCGTTTGAGCGTGGATCTGATTGCCGCGGAAGCGGAAAAAGTCGCCGAACTTGGCATTCCAGCCATCGCGCTGTTCCCGAACGTGGACCCGAGCCGTCGTTCTCTGGATGGCGCAGAAGCCTACAATCCTGAAGGCCTGGTACCCAGCGCCGTGAGGGCGATTAAAGCCTCGGTACCTGAACTGGGTGTGATCACTGATGCCGCGCTGGACCCATATACCACTCATGGCCAGGACGGTATCGTTGATGCCGATAACTATGTTGCTAACGACATTACTGTTGCTGCGTTGTGTAAACAGGCTGTGGTGTGCAGTGAAGCAGGCGCCGACATTATCGCACCGTCAGACATGATGGACGGACGTGTCGGCGCTATCCGCAGTGCTCTGGATGACATTGAGCACATCAACACCAAAATCATGGCTTACTCCGCGAAATATGCTTCCGCATATTACGGCCCGTTTCGCGACGCGGTGGGTTCAAGCAGCAATCTGGGCAGCGGTTCCAAACAAACCTATCAGATGGATCCTGCCAATGGTGATGAAGCGCTGCAGGAAATCGCTCTGGATATTGAAGAAGGCGCCGACATGGTGATGGTTAAACCAGGGATGCCTTACCTCGATGTTGTGCGCCGGGTGAAAGATACCTTTGCCGTGCCCACCTTTGCTTATCAGGTGAGCGGTGAATACGCGATGCATATGGCAGCAATCAATAATGGCTGGCTGACGCCCGCCGTCATCACAGAGTCTCTGGTCTGCTTTAAACGGGCAGGTGCTGATGGGGTATTAACCTATTTCGCGAAACAGGTCGCCCAGGCACTGAAAGACTAGCGCGCTAAGCCGCTGGCGCGTCGGTAAACACCAGTTCCAGATTAACCACTGCCTGCTGTTGGCTCTCGACTTCCAACTCACGCATCGACAGTGGATGGTTGGATAGCCAGCTTTGTGCAAAAATCAATTCGACCCGGTTGTCCGCTGCACTGAGACGCAGTTGGGGAGAATCCGCGTCGTTGTGACTGCGTTCCAGAATCACCGCAATACGCAACAGTGCAACCAGGCGCAACAGAATACGCGCTTCGTCGCTGTCAAAAATGCGAAAGGCTAAGCCCGGCATACTGCGTCGATGACCACGAATCAACAAGGCCAGCACGCTTTGCTGGTGTTCACTGAAACCCGGTAATTCCGTATGTTTGACGACATAAGCCCCATGTCGGTGATAATGCCGCGCCGCAATATGTACACCAATTTCATGCAGATTAGCCGCCCAGCGTAAAAGATCGCGATAGTCTTGCCCCCCTCCGCACCAATCTGCACACTGGTCGTAGATGTCCAAGGCAGTTGTTGTCACCCGGCGCGCCTGTTCCGCATCGATGGCAAAACGTTTGCGTAATTGCTCCACGGTATCTTCACGCACATCACGTTGTGTATCGATCACCAGTTGCTCACAGATAATGCCTTGTAACAAAGATACATCAACATAGGTCAGTTGTTCGATTTCCAGCACCTCAAAACAGGCACTCAAGATCGCCGCACCGGCAGGAAAAATATCTGCGCGATCCGGCGGCAGACCCGGCAGACCCGCTTCCAGTACCCAGCGGTCTTCGACGATAGCGCGCTCCAGGCGTTGCATCGCTTCAAGGGTGATACAACCTCGCGACCAGCCGTTTGCTTCGGATACTGTTTGAATAGACTCAATGGTACCGCTGGTACCAAACACACCAGCGCTCGCAGCGCGCAATTGAGCTGCGGATATTGGGCTGTCCGCCAATTGTTGAACCAGTGCGGTTTTTGCAGCGCCCTTGGCCGCGGCAAAACCTGCCGCCTGCTCAACGTCAGTAAAGTGAGCATCTTTGAACGCAACACAACCTATATCGACTGAGGCCGCCGCTTCCACTGCTGGACCAAAGCCAAAGCAGAATTCAGTGCTGCCACCGCCAATATCGAGCACCAGTTGGGGCGCATTTGAGATACTGGCATGATGAGTAACCCCAGCATAAATCAAGCGAGCTTCGTAATCGCCGCTGATCACCTGCACCGGTACGCGCAAAATTTCCTGCGCTGCCTGCAGGAAGCTCTGCGTGTTCTGCGCCTGCCGCAGCGCGTAGGTACCTTTCACCACAAGGCGCTCTGCAGGTATCGCCGCCAGTCTCTGCGCAAATCTGCGCAGGCAGGCAAGCCCACGCTGCTGAGCATCTTCGGCCAGACAGTTATTTTTAAACCCACCGAGCAACTGGACCTTTTCCTTGAGCCGCTCATGCACAATAAAACTGGCGCCGTGGGGCTGCACGATCAACAAATGGAAACTGTTTGAGCCAAGATCCAACGCAGCCCAGGCGTGTCTTACGTCACGGTTCAACTGGTTTATGCCTAACCTGAGAATGTGTAGTACATGATAACGCAGCAAGGTGGTAAACTCCGCGCCTGAATATTCTTGGAGACATTCACATGAGCAGCATCGTACATACAAGCGACGACGCCTTTGATACAGACGTCATCAACTCCGACAAGCCCGTGCTGGTTGATTACTGGGCTGAATGGTGTGGCCCCTGCAAGATGATTGCGCCGATCCTGGACGAAATTGCAGACGAATATGGCGATCGCATAAAGGTATGCAAAATTGATATAGACGCCAATCAAGGCACGCCACCAAAGTACGGCATCCGTGGTATCCCCACACTGATGTTGTTCAAGAACGGTGAAGTGGAAGCCACTAAGGTTGGCGCACTGTCAAAGTCACAATTGCAGGCGTTCTTAGACAGCAATATCTAAGCCGCGGATTGCGCACGGTCCGACAGTTATACGGCCCGCGATGACAGCATAAGGCAAAGCATACCGGTTAAACGGTATGCTCTGGCTATGCAACTACCTTCACCTGACCGCTTCCTCTCTAACGCCTATCTCGCTCTAGGCGCTGCCTTCATTTGCCTGCTCGCCAGCCTGCCCGCATATAGCCAGAACACTAACCTCAGATTTCACTGGGAAGACCCGTTTAATCCCGCCGAGCAGCAGCGCCTGCAGAACTGGATTATCCGCACCGATGCAGCGCTAACAGAACTGGTTGGCGAACTTCCCTTCACCCGGCACATTTTCTTTCATCGCCGAGATGGGGCACGCGAACCTGTACCCTGGGCGCATACCCAACGCGAACCAATCCAGGGCGTACATTTCTACGTTGACCTGAGCTTTCCCCAGCAGGACTTTGACCAGGACTGGACCGCGCCCCACGAACTCAGCCATCTTGTGATCCCTTACCTGGGCAGAAAGAACGCCTGGTTTGCTGAAGGCTTCGCCAGTTATATGCAATATCAGGTCATGATGCAGATGGGCGTGCTCACGAGCGTGGACGCACAGCAGCGTTATCAGCAACGTATCGACCGGGCGCAGGACCGATTCGCCCTTGATGATCTTCCGTTTGCCGAGGCTGCGCCAAAACTGCGCGCCATGGGTCAATACCCGACCATGTACTGGGGTGGTGCAGTCTACTTCAAACAAGTGGCACAACAGTTACAGGCGCAGGGCAAGATGTCTTTACTCGCAACCCTTTCGAGTTACGTCAGCTGTTGCCGGAACGACGCGGATTCGATTCAAACCTTAATCAACCGGCTGGACCAACTCGCCAGCGGTCAGGTTTTCCGTCATTGTATGGACGAATTTGAACGGCAGCCCGGGTTCCCCGACATACCCTGAGGCGCCAGGGGAGTCGGATTGATACTCGAAATTCTTGAAGCCGCGCTGAAATTGGGATTGCCGGTGGCCTGCCTCAGCTGGTTCATTCTCAGGCAACTCTACGCCCGGGGAGAGCTGGACCGCAGCCACGACAGCAAAACCGTGGCAGAAAATATCAAGCAGATGCGCAAAGCGCGCAAACTCAATAAATCGCTGCATTCAGATCTTGTGCAGACAAAGTGGATGCAGTTTGGCGGCGGTTTCTACGGCTGTGCCGCGCTGTGGACCTTCCTGATGATCGAATTGAAAGAGTTGATCGACTTGTTTTCGAACTTCCCGGGATTCAGCAGCCTGATCGACAATGGCCTGGCAAACCTCATTATTTCGCTGCTGGTGAACCAATTGACCAATTTCATCACAGCTATCGTCTGGTTCGGCTACTGGTCCGATGGTGGTGCGGACATAGCCATCTGGATGGCTACGGCGTATCTGGGTTACCTGTCAGGTTTAACCGCGGCCAAACAAAACTGGCGTTTCGGAGCGTAGCAGCAGGTTCCACGCATCGCATATGTTAGTTTGAGGCCGCCATGTGCCGCAGATACATTCACTTCTGGCCATCACTCAATCCTGCGCTTCAACTAACGGACCACTAAACTGAGGAACACCCGTCGGCATGACCTCCCAGGCAGCTTTCGAATCAACAAATATATGGTAGCCAATTTCAATTTCCGGATCGCCATTAAGGCACCCCAGCGTCACGCCATGCACCTGTCCGTTAAAGATGCCGCACAGAGTCGAACCGCATTGTCGACAAAACTGTAAACCGAAACCTGACTTGCTGATATAAGACGTCAGTAGCTCCGCACCACGGACCCATTGAAACTCTTCAGCGTCTACCAGGGCATAGGCAGAAGCCTGCCCGCTGAAGGCTTTGCGGCACCGAGAACAGTGACACGAGCGTGCATCACGCAGTTTGCCGGAAATCTCATAAGCCACCTGAGCACAAAAACATTCACCAGAAATCGCCATTTTCTCTCCTGAAAATACTGTGAACCGTTCGCATTTCTAGGGTAATTAAACCCTTGACCCGTGCCTTGAAAGCACTAAACTAACCTTGTTCGCTTTTAAAAGCCCGCGAGACAAGCGGTCGCCAAGCGACACATCCCCCTTCTTTATCCAATCGTTACCAGACTTGTCTGTCATCTTTACGATAAAAAGAGACGATTAAAGAAACAGTCATAGATTTGACTGTAAAAAGATAAGGAAACTTAAACTAACTCGCAAAATCGAGTAGAGCACTACACATGGCAATGAACTTATCCGATCTTAAAAGCAAGCCTGTCGGCGAACTTGTTGAAATGGCCCGGGAAATGGGTCTCGACAACGTTGGCCGCTCACGCAAACAGGAAGTCATCGCGGCAATCGTCCGCAAACAATCCAAAAACGGCGAAGATATTTACGGCGAAGGTACGCTGGAAATTCTACAGGATGGTTTTGGCTTCTTACGCTCACCAGAAGGTTCTTATCTGGCCGGGCCGGATGATATTTACGTTTCTCCCAGCCAGGTGCGCCGATTTAACCTGCGCACGGGTGACAGCATCGCCGGCAAAATTCGTCCGCCAAAAGACGGCGAGCGATATTTTGCGTTGTTGAAAGTTGATGAAATCAACTTCAGCGAGCCGAACACTAAAAAACACAAAATCCTGTTTGAAAACCTGACGCCCCTGTTTCCAGATGAGCGACTTGGGTTAGAGCGTGGCAATGGCAGTACCGAAGATCTGACCGCACGTATCATCGACCTCGTTGCACCGATCGGCAAAGGTCAGCGCGCGCTGATCGTGTCGCCGCCAAAAGCCGGTAAAACGCTGGTGCTGCAGAATATTGCCCAATCGATTACTCACAATAATCCAGAAACTGTATTGATCGTTCTGCTGATCGATGAACGCCCGGAAGAAGTCACCGAAATGCAGCGTTCCGTGCGCGGCGAAGTAGTTGCTTCAACTTTTGACGAGCCGCCTTCACGCCACGTGCAAGTGGCCGAGATGGTCATCGAAAAAGCCAAACGCCTGGTCGAACACCAGAAAGACGTGGTGATTCTGCTCGACTCTATTACCCGCCTTGCGCGCGCCTACAACACCATTGTTCCCAGTTCGGGCAAAGTCCTGACCGGTGGTGTCGATGCGCACGCTCTGGAACGCCCTAAAAGATTCTTCGGCGCTGCGCGGAACATCGAAGAAGGTGGCAGCCTGACGATTGTCGCCACTGCTCTGGTTGATACCGGCTCGAAGATGGATGAGGTGATCTACGAAGAGTTCAAAGGTACCGGTAACATGGAGCTGCACCTGGAACGCAAAATTGCAGAGAAGCGCGTTTATCCGGCCATCAACATCCGACGCTCTGCAACCCGACGCGAAGAATTGCTGATGGGTGAAGAAGAATTACAACGTGTCTGGATTTTACGCAAACTCCTGCATGATATGGATGATGTCGCCGCCATTGAGTTCCTCATGGATAAGCTCAAAGAAACCAAGACCAACGAAGAATTTTTCAACTCCATGCGGCGTTAACAGACCCGCGAGAAGGGCATTGAAAAACGCTTCCATTGCCGCCGATATCATTGGCATCAGCGGCAATCCAGTGCGCCGGATCCGGTTGCACATCGACCAACCGTACAGTTTCACGTCAGGACAACACCTGAATATAGTTGCACCCGATGGTCTGTTAATCCCCATGTCTATCGCATCAGCACCGGAACGTCTGCCTGAACTGGAATTACATTACCGACCCGTAACAGGTGCCAGCGAAGCCGAAACTTTAAACATTCTGCTGGAAGGCCAACAACTGCACATTACACCCGCCCAGGGCGAAGTAGGCAGTGGCGAGCCCGTTGAGGATTTGTTCATCATTGCTGGTGGTAGCGGCGCCGCGCAAGCGTTCAGCTGCGCTGAGCACCGCGCGGCCATAAATGCCGCAGGTGCCACAGTTATATTGTGGTGTGCAGACGAGCCCCAGGACATCTACGATCAGGAAACCTTGCACGCTACGCAGAACGTAGAACTGCACATATGCATAGATAACCGTCGCACACCTGAAAACGAAGGAATGGTGTGGTTGACCCGGCACGCACACAGATTTAGCAATGCTTATGTGCTGATTGCAGGCAGTCCGGGGTTTGTTTACACCGTAACCGACCTGTTAGAAGCGACCGGCTTCAGCCCGCAGCAGCTTCACGCGGACGCTTACGCATACGCCCCTCGCACATAGACAGGTTGTTAGCTGGCGGCCTAAGAGACGTTTGTTTTTCGCAACATTGGCTCGGCTGGCTGGGGCAGGTCTGACAGATTACTCAGCGACAGCAACAGATACTCTGTACCCCGACGCTCATCTCCCATAGCCACACACAAACGCCCTAACTCGCCGTACACAGCATCGCCGGGAGCCAGGCGTAAACTGTGTTCAAAGTATTCTCTGGCCTGTTCAAATTTTTCGTTCTGCAAACACAGCCGACCGACCGTCAAAGCCACTTCGGCATCATCAGGCCGCTGCTTCGCCCAACCTTGTGCCACGGCCAACTGCCGTGCTGGATCACTGCTGCGCAATTCGCCGTATATCTGCGCGAGCTCGGCATCCCATTGCTGACCCAGCGCCTGTCGGATAACCTGCTCCGCTTCATCCGGCTTATTGTCTTTCATCAGTTGGCGAACCCATTTGCACATTAGAGGCGTCTCAGTGCGAAGGTATTTGGGCAGCTTCTTCCATAATCCGGCGCTGCTGTCAGCCGCTAACAACTTAGCTTGCCATGCGGCCTGCTCCATACGATGCAGTTCAGATTCGGGCAAAGCTTTGTTCTTTTTCAAATCAGGCATCAACTGGGTCAGCGCCTGCCAATCCGGCAGAGCTTCATAACAGCGTGCCAACATCGCCAGAACCGCGCCGTGTTTGGGTGCCCGCTTACGCAACAGCAACAGTGCTGCCAGTGCCTGCTCGTAACGCCCTTCATGAATATTGAATTCAGCCTGGGTCAATGAAACCGCAAATTTAGCGCCTGGCGTTGTTTCGTGCGCACGTTTGAGAAACTCATCCCGTTCGTTCAACTCACCCAGTTCATGCGCAGCACGCGCGGCATTCAGATAGTTGATCAACGGTGTCTCAACGTCATCTGCAGCACCTGCTAACAGCTTCTTTGCGTCGGCCCAGCGCCCTTCGGCCATCACCAGCAGGCCTCTTACAGTTTGTGATCGAGCGGCACGGATTTTACGACCTGAACGCCAGCGCAACACTTTTGACTGACCCTGAGTCAGTTTGAAAATCACCACGCTGATCAGACGTACGGCGATATAAAGGCCAATGAAAAGCAACACCGCGACCCATAAACTGGTTTCCAGCGCGGTGTCCGCATAGGCAATTAACACGTACCCCGGATCCCGGACCAGCAGCGTGCCTACCAGACCACCCAGCACGATGGCGGCAAGCACCGCAAAGACAAACAATTTCATGAACCGCTCCGGCGGATAGAGAGCAGTTCATTCAGAGAACCGGAAATATCCGGTAACGGCCGCGCCAGCTCAACTATCAGCAACTCATCAACCTGGCTGAGTAACACGGTGGTGCGTTCATCGGTTGTATCTGCATGATCAACCAACCAGCTGCGCACGTTTAACAAGCTCTGTTCGAAAACGTCCTGATGACGTTTCAATGCAGCCAACTGCGCCTGCTCCAGAGCCAAACGCAAATTCAACTCCAGATAACGTTCTTCTTCAGGGGCGAGCAGGGGTTTCAGCGCCTCTTCGCCGGAAATAGATCGGATACGTACAAACTGTTTAAGCTCATTCGCCAGGGTCTGCCAGATAGACTCTTCCTCTGCTGCCTGGCGACGCGCATCAACATAGGCAGGTTCGGGCAGAGGCAGAGCATCGACCTGCGACTTAATCGCCTCCAAACGCAGATAGATGCCTTGTAAATCGTCACGTGGCACCTGCCGCAAAGCAATGATCTCGTCAGCCAGACGGGCACGCACCTGATACAACGCAAAGTCATCCAGTTCTGCCATGATCTGATCCGCGGCCTGCAACAAACTCAACGCACCATTGGAATCCTGCTCCATCAGCACCCGGTGGTTGGCTACCCGCAACAGATACTCAGCTTCCGCGAGTTTCCACTCGCGTTGCGAAGGCGGTGCTGCATTCAAGGCTTCATTTAGAGATTCGAGCACCGCATCTTCGTTGCTGGCGAGTCGCTCGGCCTGCTCCCCGCGAACAGTTTCAATGGCGCTTTCGGTGGATGCCTGCAGCGTCGCGATGCGCTGAGACAACTGACTCTCCAGCCCTGAATAGCGGCTGTCCAACTCGTTGTCGAGCTGTTCTATTTGCGCCAGTGGTTTGAGATAAACCAACTCGTAATACAGATAACCCACGCCGCCAGCTGCCGCCAATGCAAGCAACAATGCCAGGAAAGCAAGGAATCGGCCTTTTGCCTTGGCAGGTGGAGGCGGCGGTGTATCCGCCTCAGGCGCGCCAGCCAGTTCCGGTTCCGGTTCAGCCTCTGTTGCAGTCGCTGCATCTTCTTCGGCAGCCGAGGTCGCCGATGATTCGGGCGCACTGCCGGCCTCGGCCTGGGATTCCTGTGCCTGTTCTTGTGCATCCTGCATTTCTGCATCCACAGCGTCCAGGTGGTCATTATCAGCAGGAGATGTCTCGGGATCATCAGCCGGTGGTTTTTGCTCACTCATACTTTCTGTTGCTTTCCGTCTTTGAAGTTTTGCCGAGCAACCCCGACAAGACCTATTGTAAACGCTTTGCAGCCTTTAGCGGCTGCAAAATATCCAACGTTGCCTCTGGTGACGCATTCTGCGACACCTTCACCTGCTTGAAACCCAACGCCCGGGCACTCGCCGCAAGGCGCGCTGACGGCACAATCAGAAACACCTGTTTTGAACCAGGCCACTGCTGGGCAAGCACTTCAAGGCTCGCCTCGGAGGAAACTACGACCGCACCTACAGCGTCTACGTCGATGGTGGGTAAATCAAGGCTGAGACGCTGATATAACTCAATTTTTACGACGCTGCAGTGGTACAGATTGTAGAGGCTTTCCGCCAGGGTTGGTCGGCCGCCGACACCGGCGATCAACCAGACAGAGTTCTGCGCGGAAAGTTGTTTGATGACCGACATTTCGAGCAAACCCTCTGTCGTATTCTGCTCGGGTACGTCCACAATCACCCCATTTGCGCGCAGAACGGCCGCAGTTGCAGCGCCCACGGCAAGGCAGCTTGACCTCTGGATTCGACTTAATAAACCTGCTTCAACAAAACGCCTGCTCGCATGGGCAGACAAAAATATCACCAGATCCGGCTCGGTGACGGGTACAGCGGCCAGCGCCGCAGGTGCAGCGCCCAGTTGGAGAATATTCGCTGGCGCCACATCAACAATTTTAACCAGGGGCGCACAGATCACCTCAAAGCCGTGTTGCTGCAGAAGTTGCGCCAGCTGACTGGCGCCGGGTTCACTACGTGTAATAAGAACCTTTTGCACAGGGTCGGTCAGTGTGTGCGCTGCAACTGCTGCAGAATGTCATCTGCACCCTGGTCCCGCAACTCGGCCACCGCGGTGGCTGCAACCACTTCCGGGTCTGCACCGCGAACGCGGCTGCGTAAAATTCGACTGCCATCTGCATTACCAATCAGCGCTGTCAGCTCAAGTGTTTCCAGGTCTACTGATTTTGCCAGGGCGGCAACCGGCAGGGAGCAATCTGCACCGAGCCCGGCGCTGATACCACGCTCCGCAGTCACACAGCGCGCAACATCCTGATCCTCAAGGGCTGCCAACAGCGCGAGCACCTCCGGATTATCCAGACACTCAATACCCAGGGCAGCCTGGCCCGGTGCAGGCAGGCACATAGCAACATCAAGGGTATGCCAGTTACCGCGGGAAATGCCTAAGCGATCTAATCCAGCTGCCGCCAGCACAATAGCATCATAGTGGCCATCTTCGAGTTTCTGCAGGCGTGTACCGACGTTGCCGCGCACCGGTTGCACATCAAGATCCGGGCGTATAGACAACAGTTGTGTTTTGCGGCGCAAACTCGAAGAACCTACTTTTGCACCCTGGGGTAAGTCCTGCAATGCACCAAAATTTGAAACCAGGACATCTTCAACATCGGCGCGATAGGCCAGCACCGGCAGGACAAAACCGTCCGGCATCTGTGCTGGCAGATCCTTTGCTGAATGCACTGCTATATCTGCACGCCCCTGCAGCATGGCCTGCTCCAGCTCTTTCACAAACAGACCTTTACCGCCAACTTCGCTGAGTGGCGCAGACAGCCACTGGTCGCCTTTGGTGGTCATACCCAACAGCTCCACTTCAAGGTCAGCGTGAGCAGCCAGCAACTGGTCCCGCACAAAGTGCGCCTGCCATAGTGCCAGTTTGCTTTCGCGTGTGGCGATGGTGATTTTTTTTGTCATTACAACCTTTTTATTACTTTACGGACACCGGGCAGATGTCGCCGACTGATCGCTATGGTCTCATCCAAGCCCTGCAATCTTACAGCCACATGGCCGTCGCTATCTTTAACAAGCGCTTCCACGTGCTGCATGGCAACCAGGGCATTACGATGCACCCGCACAAACAGGTCAGCAAACTCAGTTTCCAGCTCGCGCAGAGTCTCATCAACAATAACTTCGCCTTCACTGTAGCGCACCGTGACGTATTTCTGGTCTGCTTGAAAGTAACGTACAGAGTCCAGGCTGATCAGCTCTATACCCTTATGTGTACGCGCAGAGATATGCGAGCGGCGGGCCTGGTTATCGCCTTGCAACGCTGACAGCTGAGCGCGGTTGAGGCGGACAGCCTTACCCAGAGCATCGAGCAACTTATCTTTACGTACCGGCTTGAGCAGATAGCCGACTGCCTGAAGATCAAAAGCAGCGATGGCATGCTCTTCATAAGCGGTGCAGAAAATCACCGCTGGCGGATCATCCAGACCTAAGAAATGGCGCGCGGTTTCCAGTCCGTCCATGCCAGGCATGCGGATATCTAGCAACACCAGTTCCGGTTGCAGCTCATTGCACAACTGTACTGCCTGAGCACCGTTTGCAGCTTCTCCAACCACTTCGTGCAGATCATCACCCTCACACATGCGTTTGAGCCGATCTCGTGCAAGGGTTTCATCATCAACAATAAGAATGCGCATCGCCCAGTCCTGCTAAAAAGTCCTGCTAAAAAGTCCTGCTATACCGACGTTGCCACCGCGGGGAAGCGCAGCTCGGTCACAAAAGTCTCTCCCTGAGTATCGGCATGTAGTGTTGCCTGGTTTCCATACAGTACAGCCAGGCGACTGCGGATATTCTGCAGCGCCATACGGTTACCCTGGGACTCACTCACCTGGTTAGGCGGTGGCACCGGATTAACAATTTTCACCACAACATAGTCGTCTTCGTAGCGTAACTGCAGTTCTATGGTACCGCCTTCCGGCAGGGGTTGAATGCCATGGTAGATGGCGTTTTCCAGAAGCGGCTGCAGCGTCAATAAGGGGATGCGTGTGCCGGGTAACAACGGTGCCACGTCCCACTGCAGATGCAGCCGTTCATCGAGCCGCAGGGCTTCGATGCGCAGATACCGCTCACAAAGATCCAGTTCCTCGGCAATCGAGACCTGATTACCCGCATCGTTAAGGCTGGCGCGAAACAGCTCAGACAGATCTTCCACCACACTTTCCGCGGTATCAGGGTCCGTGGCAATGAGGCTGGCAATGATGTTCATGCTGTTAAACAGAAAGTGTGGGCGGATACGTGACTGCAGCGCCTGGATGCGTGACTGCAATTCCGCCTGCTCCTGAATACGCAGGCGCTGCTGCACATAAAAATAGCGAAACACCAGACCCGTGATGATGCCCGCGATGATTAACTGGCCGAAAATACGCATGAACGGGTCGGGACCACGCCCCACCAGCCATTCAGCGGCCAGACTGACAAACAGCGTCACGGTCATCACCAGGACAAACGCCAGGCCAGAACCCGTAACAATATTCATACGCGCGATCGTGCTGCGCAGTAGACATAAAATACCCGCACTGGCCAACGCCACCCACTGTACAAACAGCGACATCAGGCCAAAGCGACCCCAGCTCAACTCATCACCTGCAAACAGCAAAATGATCACCAGCAACTGGCTGAACAGCACCAGCAGAGTGATGGCGGTGGTATTACACAAATGTGGAATATCGAAATGAATCGGGCGTGCGCTCATACGCAACGCGCTCGCATTAGAAACTTTCCGCTATAATCGGGCATCCAACCAATCTGTGTAACAAAGATGAGTGCGAATAATACACCGAAGCCATCCGCCGCGGGCTTATTGCGTGGCCGCTTCAGTGAAGCCACGGATGAATTTGTGGAAGCGTTCACCGCTTCTGTCAGCTTCGACCAGCGCCTGTCCCCCCAGGACATTGCCGGCTCCATTGCGCACGCGCGCATGCTGAACAAAATCGACATTCTCAGCGATGCAGAATGTGACCAGATTATTGGCGGGCTGCAGGATATCCAGCGGGAAATAGAAGCCGGCGAATTCAATTGGCAGGTAACGCTTGAAGATGTACATATGAACATCGAAAGCCGCCTGATCGAACGCATTGGTGACACGGGCAAAAAGCTGCATACCGGGCGCTCGCGCAACGACCAGGTTGCCACCGATATTCGGCTGTATCTGCGTGACGCAGTCGATGAGCTTATGCAGCTGGAAACCGCGCTGCTCAGCGCGCTGGCGGACCTTGCGGAACAACATGCAGACACCATCATGCCTGGGTTCACGCACCTGCAGGCGGCACAGCCGATTACCTTCGGTCATCATTTGATGGCCTGGTTCGAAATGCTGCTGCGTGATCGCGAGCGTCTTGCGGATGCCCGCAAGCGAATAAACGTGCTGCCACTGGGTGCCGCAGCGCTTGCCGGCACGCCCTACAAACCTGACCGGGAATTTGTCGCCCAGGCGCTCAGCTTTGACAGTGTCTGTGAAAACTCACTGGATGCGGTCAGCGACCGCGACTTTGCCATCGAATTCTGCGCCGTTGCTGCCTTGACCATGACACACCTGTCGCGCTGGTGCGAAGAACTGGTGCTGTGGTCGTCGCAACAATTCGGTTTTGTAAACCTGCCGGACCGTTTCTGTACTGGCTCAAGCATCATGCCGCAGAAGAAAAATCCCGATGTACCGGAGCTGATTCGCGGTAAAACCGGACGCGTCAACGGCCATCTGATCTCCCTGCTGACACTCATGAAAAGCCAGCCGCTGGCGTATAACAAAGATAACCAGGAAGACAAAGAGCCTCTGTTTGATACGGTGGACACCCTGCACGGATGCCTTACCGCGCTGAATGGCATGGTGCCGCACATCGAACCCAATGTTGAAGCGATGCGTGAAGCCACCTTAAAAGGCTACACCACAGCCACAGATCTGGCCGACTACCTGGTACGTAAAGATGTGCCGTTCCGCGACGCCCACGAGATTGTGGGCAAAGCGGTTGCCCAGGCAGTGGCCAAAGGCATGCCGCTGGAAGCCCTGAGCCTGGAAGAACTGAATGGTGGAGGTGGTGATGTGATCACCGAAGATGTTTACCAGGTGTTGAGCCTGTCAGGGTCCGTGGCTGCCAGAGACCACTTTGGCGGCACTGCACCAAACCAGGTTCGTCAGGCGGTAAATCGAGCACGCCAGAGGCTTTAGTCACTTAAGCAGGGACAACCACCTCCGGGATAAACAGGTCACCAACAGCGCATAAACATGTTTGGTGACCGGCCGCAGGATCGAGTTATACTCGCCGGTTTTAACAACGCAGCAGTAAGACCCCATGACAACGTGGCGCTGGACAACTCTACTGGTCCTGGTGATGTGGACCGCAACCTGTGGACAGAAAGGACCGCTGCAGTTGCCTGAGCGCGATACCAGCCCAACCGTTATGCAGGTTGCCACAAGCATGACAACACCGCTGATCCAGACAGAACAATGACCGGCACGCACTCCCCTTACCTGTCGGAAGTAGACGGTCATCTATGGTTGGAGCGTGTCGATCTGCTCGGTCTGGCAGACGCCGTCGGCACACCCGCATACGTCTATTCCAAGGCGCATATCACTGATGCCATCGAAGCACTCAATGAGGCTTTTGCAGGGGTTGCTTTCAATCTGCACTACGCCGTTAAAGCAAACTCTAATCTTGCAATTCTGAAGCTGTGCAGCGAGCTGGGCGCGGGTTTTGATATCGTTTCCGGTGGTGAACTCAGCAGGGTCATTGCCGCTGGCGGCGACCCGAGTACCGTCATATTTTCAGGGGTCGGGAAGTCCATCGAAGAGATAGACTTTGCGCTGAAAGTAGGCATTGAATGTTTCAATATTGAAAGTGAAGCTGAGCTGCATCGTATTGCAGAACGCGCCGAAATCAGCGGCCAGGTTGCGCCTATCTCTATTCGCGTCAATCCGAACGTGGATGCTCAGACACACCCCTATATTTCCACCGGCCTGAAACAGAATAAGTTTGGCGTGCAGCCTGAGCAGGCGCTGGCCATGTATCAAACCGCAGCGGAAAATCCGCAGCTCAAGATTGTCGGCATCGACTGTCACATCGGCTCGCAGATTACCGAAATTGAACCGCTGCTGGATGCGTTCACCAACATGTTGCGACTGGTAGATGAGCTGGCGTCAATGGGGATTGAGCTGGAACATATTGATCTGGGTGGCGGCATGGGTATTGTTTACCAGGACGAATCCCCCCTGGATCTGGAAACCTATGGGGCAAGCGTCAGGCAAATTCTGGGCGGGCGAGGGCAGACCATTATCCTTGAGCCTGGGCGCTCTATTGTCGCCAACGCTGGCGTCCTGCTGACCCGTATCGAATATCTGAAAGAAGCCAGCGAGCCTGACGCACCAAACTTTGCAGTCGTCGATGCGGCCATGAACGACTTGATTCGTCCCGCCTTATACCAGGCCTGGCACGATGTGCTGGTGGTCAATCCGAACCGGACATTACAACCCCGCCAGTGGGATATTGTCGGCCCGGTTTGCGAGTCGGGTGACTTTATTGCCAAGGATCGATCACTTGGCCTGGAGACCGCCAGTGTGCTGGCTGTTGCGTCCGCCGGTGCCTACGGCATGGTGCAGGCATCTAACTACAACAGCCGCGGTCGCGCCTGCGAGATCATGGTCGACGGGGAAACATTCGAGTTGATCCGCCGACGCGAAACCATCACCGATCAGCTGCGCCTGGAGTCTGGCCTGGACGCCGCCAGGAACGTGCTGTGAACCCCCGCCGGCGTCCGCTTGTGTTCCACAAGATGCACAGCCTGGGCAATGATTTCATGGTGATCGATGCTGTTTCCCAATCCGTCGATCTCAGCAATCAAGCCATTGCAGCCTGGGGCGACCGCCATCGCGGCGTCGGCTTTGACCAGTTACTGATCATCGAGGCCCCAACAACACCGAAAGCAGATTTCAGCTACAGAATATTCAATGCTGACGGCAGCAGTGCACAACAATGTGGTAATGGCACCAGATGTGTGGCGATGCTGGTACAACAGCTCGGATTGAGTGCCAAGCAGCAACTGGTGTGGCAAAGCGCAGCTGGATTATTTGCAACGGATTTCAGTTCACCCACGCAGATTGAAACCACCATGACGGTGCCTGTACTCAATCATGCGGACATACCTTGTGCACCCGAACACGGCGATACAACCGATAATCCGTCAGTTTTCACACTGCAAGCGGGTGAACAGAGCTTCAAGGTGACGCCGGTGTCCATGGGTAACCCCCACGCGGTGCTTTTCTGTGACGACATCTTCAGTCTCGACATTGACGAAATTGGTGGACTGCTCACCAGCCACCCTGCATTTCCGGAAGGTGCCAATGTAGGTTTCTGTCAGGTGGTTGATCGCCAGTTCATACGTCTGCGGGTATTCGAACGCGGCGCAGGGGAAACTCAAGCCTGCGGCAGTGGTGCTTGTGGCGCTGTCGTTGCCGCACGGCTGCACGATAAGGTTGGCGAACGCGTTAAAGTATCTTTGCCCGGCGGCAAGCTTCGAATCAAATGGCCGGATACAGACAGCCCGGTTACAATGTCTGGCGATGCAAGCTACGTTTACCGCGGCGAGCTACCGCTGGATCAATAGGGGACAACCATGCAAGCTGACGAGCTACCTGAAGATATGCCTGCCGAACAGGATCTGATCGACTATCTGCGCGCACATCCCGATTTTTTCATCCGTCATCCCGGCCTGCTGACTGAGCTCAATCTGCCCCATGCATCCGGCAAGGCCATTTCTCTTGTTGAACATCAGGTTACTATCATGCGTGAGCGTAACATGGAAATGCGCCGCCGAATGAACGAGTTGTTGGATGCTGCACGGGAAAATGACGGCCTGTTTGCCAAAACGCGGTCGTTGACGCTGGCGTTACTGGATACGGCTTCACTGCAGGAATTAAACGAAGTGCTGGCCACCTACGTACTGGTCGACTTTGATGCTGACTTTGTCTGTTGCCATGTGCGCGACCGCGCTTTCTCGCTGGATCACATTCAGAACCACCGCGACGAGTATCCTTTTAACGGTTTTTTCAACGGCGAAAGCGCGACGTGTACAACCCTGCGACGCACCGAACTGACGCAACTTTTTCCCGCGTCAAATCACGATGAAAGCGGCAGCGCCGTACTGCTGCCATTGGCTCTGGACAATCAACCTGGTGTCCTGGCTATTGGCAGCCGCGACCCACAACGCTTCAGCACCGATATGGACACGCTGTTTGTAACCTACATAGCGGATGTTCTAACAAAGGTGCTGAATCGCCTTTGAGGCATGAACCGTGACCCGGGACAGTGACACCACCGCAAGCGTTGAGATTGTCGACTTTTTAAAGTATCTGACAGTAGAGAAACGCTACTCGCAACATACCCTGAGCGGCTATCAGCACGAACTGGCTAAATTTGAGAAACACTTCAAACGAAACCTGTTGGAATCTCGCAGCCACGACATCACCCTTTATATCGGTCACCTGCGTCAAACAGGCTTGCAGCCTAAAAGCATCGCTCGCGCGGTATCTGCCTTGCGAAGTTTTTTCACCTACTGGCAGCGCCAGGGCAGACTGAAAACCAACCCGGCAGCAATCGCTCGTGTCCCTAAGGCAACAAGGAAATTACCCAAGGTCCTTGATACCGATCAGGCTTCGCGTCTGTTCGATAAGACGCCTGTCTCGCCTGTAGAAAAACGCGATCGCGCCATGCTTGAGTTGTTTTACGGCTCTGGTCTGCGCTTGATGGAGTTGGTGAATCTGAACATCGGTGACGTTGACCTGGCGTCTGGTTTTGTCCGGGTTATCGGTAAGGGTAACAAGGCCCGCAACGTTCCTCTAGGACGCCACTCTATAGATGCTTTGCGGGTATGGCTTCATGAAGCCGGTGAATGCCTGCCTGACCGCCCAATATTTCTCGGAAGAGGTAACAAGCGCATCAGCCCGCGCACCATTCAAAGCCGGCTGAAAAAAATCGCGACAGAACAACTCGCTGACAACGCTCTGCATCCACACATGCTGCGTCACAGCTTTGCTACCCACATGCTGGAATCGTCAGGCGACCTTCGCGCAATCCAGGAGTTGTTGGGGCATAGTGATATAGCAACCACGCAGGTCTACACTCACCTGGACTTTCAGCACCTGGCCAAGGTCTATGACGCTGCCCATCCTCGCAGCGGTTTGATTCCGGATGGGTCGGAGAAACAATAGGCGCCATGAGCAGCATCAAACTCATCACCCTGGACTTGGACAATACGCTGTGGGATGTCGACAGCATTATCATCAAAGCAGAGGCAATGCTGAAAGCATGGCTGCTGGAAAATATTCCTGATGCGCTGACCCACTATCAGCCAGACAATCTGAAAAGGCTGCGCCAGGAAGTGTTCGCCC
>CBDUMB010000007.1:0-18668 GCA_965368205.1 uncultured Pseudomonadaceae bacterium
TGTGCGAGTCAGCGCTGCCCGGAAACCTGCCATATGGGTGCCGCCGTCACCTTGAGGGATATTGTTGGTATAAGCGAATACCTGCTCCTGGAATGAGTCATTCCATTGCATCGCAACCTCAACACCTATGCCATCCTCTCGCTGGACGTTAAAGTGAAACTCTTCGTTTACAGTGGATTTATTGCGATTCAGGTACTCAACAAACGCTTTCAGGCCGCCTTCATAGTAAAAAAGGTCTTCTTTGCCAGTGCGCTCATCAATAAGATTAATGCGTACGCCTGAATTAAGGAAAGCCAGTTCGCGTAGTCTTTTTGCCAATATTTCGTATTGAAAAACCGGGTTAGGAAACGTTTCAGGAGAAGGCTTAAAATAACACTCGGTGCCTTTCTGGGTGGTTTCGCCCACTTCTCTGACTGGTGCCTGTGGGACACCGTCGCGATACTCCTGCTCGTAAACTTTGCCATCCCGGCGTACGGTCAGCAGAAGCCGCTCCGACAGGGCATTTACCACCGATACGCCCACGCCGTGCAGCCCGCCTGAAACCTTGTAACTGTTTTCATCAAACTTACCGCCGGCATGCAAGGTGGTCATAATAACCTCTGCAGCGCTGACGTTTTCTTCCGGATGAATATCTACCGGGATGCCCCTACCGTTATCTTTTACGGTAATGGCCTCTTCCGGATGCATAATCACAAACACTTCATCGCAGTGGCCGGCCAAGGCCTCATCAATGGCATTATCAACCAGCTCCTGCACCATATGGTGCAGTCCCGTTCCATCTTCAGTATCACCAATGTACATACCTGGTCGCTTTCGAACGGCGTCTAAGCCACGTAATACAGTGATACTGCCGGAATCGTACTTGTTTTCGTCTGACATATTGTCCTTTGCCCTATAGGGGTATGGGTAGCGGGTTTATCCGGTCTTGTTCCACGTGAAACACTTTCAAACCGGGCAGTTGTTTAACCCAATCTGCGCTCAAATCCAGCGCTTCGGTCGAGGTAGCAATCACCTGACAATCTAAGGTAAGCAACGTGCTTACTAACTGTTGCCATCGATTTCCATCGAGCTCAGCACCAAAATCATCGATCAGGAACACAAGTCGCTGTCCGATTCGATCACTGAGGAGCTTCGCTTGTGCCAGTAGCGCTGCACTTGCGATCAGTTTTGCCTGCCCCCGGGAAACCACATCCGCTGCCGGATTGCCATTCGTTGTGAACAACAAATCACCCCGATGGGGCCCTCTCTGTGTCGCCCCGAATTTTACATCGCGCGCATAAGATTCGCTCACTTTTTTATCTGCGTCTTCAGCAGAGACAAGGCCACCCCAGTCATAGCTCAACTCCAAGTCAAGACTGGCGTTCAATTCTTTCATGAGGACGCTGAATACCTGTGAAAGCGCATCTACGTATTTAGCTCGGGAAATGCTGATACTGATCGCATAATCACGGTACTGCTGAAACCAGGGATCATCTGCACTTGTCGACTGGGGCGTTGAAAGCTGTTTAAGCCAGGCGTTACGCTGGCTGAGAACACGCCGATAATACCCGGACGACTCAAGAAAGGATTGTTCCACGTGAAACAAACCCCAGTCCAGAAACGCTCTGCGCCCACCCGGCGAACCTAGTACCAGGTCTGCGGCGTCAGGAAGGAGGGTTTGAATCGGTAAAATCTGCGCCAGAGCGGAGGCTTTTGCAGTTTTTTCGCCGCCTAACCGCAATTCCGTTGTGCCACTTGTACTGCGTTGGGTGCCCAGCTTTGTGATCACACCTTCGTCAGATACAACTTCGCCTGTGACCACCAGCGCGCTTTCACCCTGACGCACCACCGGTTGGATTCTGTGTGTTCTGAAAGATCTACCTCTAGCCAGCAGGTGTATGGATTCGAGAAGTGCGGTTTTTCCTGCCCCGTTATCACCAGACAGATAGTTAAACCCAGGACTGAGTTCTATCTCCTGGTCAACAAAATTGCGAAAATTAAAGATGTGCAAGCGCTGAAGGTGCACTTGTGACGGGCCTTACAGCCTCATAGGCATAACAACGTAACTCGCTGAATCGTTGCCTATACCCTCTATCAGGGCTGAGCTGTTGGCATCTGAAACACTCAACCTGACAGAGTCAGTCTGCAGAACACCAAGCACATCGAGTAGATAACTTACGTTAAATCCAATTTCGAGTTCATCACCGTTGAATTCAACAGCAACAATCTCCTCAGCTTCTTCCTGCTCAGGGTTGTTCGCCTGAATGGTTAACAATTCCGGTGCAACAATCAGCCTTACGCCACGATATTTTTCGTTGGACAGAATTGCAGCACGCTGAAATGCATGTCGCAGAGTTTCGCGATCTCCGACCAGTGCTCTTGAGCCGTCGGTTGGAACAACTTTTTCATAATCCGGGAACTGACCATCAACTAACTTGGTTGTGAGGGTATATTCCCCTGTTTTTGCACGGAGATGGTTACCACCCAACTGCAACTCTATGGTTTCACCTTCACCATCCAAAAGCCTGGCAAGCTCTAGAACGCCCTTTCGAGGCACAATAGCCTGCACCCTTTGTGCAACACTGGGGTTGCTGCAATCTTTTGTACTCATCGCCAATCGATGACCATCTGTAGCAACGGCACGGATATGTTCACCGGTTACTTCGAACAACATACCGTTGAGAAAGTAGCGCACATCCTGTTGAGCCATTGCAAAGCCCACCTCATCAATCAGACCACGCACGTCGGTTTGCTTAAGCTGCAGCGCGACATCGGCTTCGCCGCCGGGCACTTTCGGAAAATCTTCTGCGGGCAGCGTTGCCAGAGTGAAACGGCTACGTCCGGATCGCACGATTGCCCGATCAGCTTCCACACTTACGGTAACTTCGGAACCATCACCTAATGAACGCCAGATATCCGCCAGTTTTCTTGCTGGCAGCGTGGCCTCTCCCGACTGCTGAACATCCGCGTCACATTCCGCAACCAATTCAACTTCCAGGTCTGTACCGGTAATTTCAAGGCGATTATCTTTCGCCTTGAATAAAAGATTCGATAACACAGGCAAGGTCTGTCTGCGTTCAACCACACCAGTGACCAACTGCAACGGGCGAAGTAATTGTTCGCGTTGAATTGTAAATTTCATGATGTCCTCGGCTAGCCCGATAGTTGTCGTGATAAATTTTTATGATCTTCCGCGAGATCCATACTGGATTCACGTAATTCCGCCACCTTGCGGCAGGCATGCAGCACTGTTGTATGGTCCCTGCCGCCAAAAGCATCACCAATTTCCGGCAAGGAATGATTGGTTAACTCTTTGGCAAGTGCCATCGCCACCTGGCGAGGACGCGCGATTGTGCGATTGCGCCGTTTAGATAACAGGTCCGCAATTTTAATATTGTAATAGTCAGCAACGGTACGTTGAATATTATCGATAGATATTTGCCGATCTTGAATGGCAAACAAATCCCGCAGGGCACGTTTAACCTGTTCGATACTGATATGCGCACCTGTGAAACGGGCATTTGCAATGACGCGCCGTAACGCACCTTCCAGTTCGCGCACATTAGAGCGAATTCGCTCCGCGATAAAAAACGCAACCGCCGGGTCCAGGTGAACCTGCTCGGCTTCAGCTTTTTTCATCAGAATAGCAACGCGGGTTTCCAACTCTGGTGGCTCTACTTCTACCGTCAGGCCCCACACAAAACGCGACTTCAGCCGCTCTTCGAGCCCATCAATTTCTCGCGGATAACGATCACAGGTCAATACCATCTGATGGCCACGCTCAAGCAGTGCATTAAAGACGTGGAAAAACTCTTCCTGAGATCGCAGTTTTTTTGCGAAGAACTGGATATCGTCTATCAGCAGTGCATCTACAGAGCGGTAATACTGCATGAAATCCTGCATGGTGCCCTGCTGCAGCGCTTTCACCATATCCTGCACAAACTTCTGCGAATGCAGATATACCACTTTTGCATCCGGGTTAACTTTCAGTATTTCGTTGCCAACCGCCTGCATCAGGTGTGTCTTGCCTAGACCAACACCCCCGTATAACAGCAGCGGGTTATAAGCGATCCCGGAGTTGCTGGCGACCTGCAGCGATGCCGCTTTAGCCAATTCATTCGACTTGCCTTCTACAAACGTGTCGAAAGTAAACTCACCATTCAGATTGTGTGTAGGTTTTGGTGTCTGCCGCAGACCATCTGCTCGCAGCGGCACGCCTGGCAGGCTTTGCCCCACACTCAACATAATTTCTAATTCTTCGTCCATACCGCTGACCTGGCTGACCAGATCCTGGATACGCTGCAGATAGGTTTGTCGCACTTCATCTTCTACGTAGATGTTCGGCGCAAGAAGCGATACCGAGCCATCATCTATTCGAACCTGCAGAGGTTTGATGTACGTATCAAACTGGTCTTCTGCAATTTCATCGGCGAGCCTACCTAAGCACTGTTGCCAAATGCTATGTCCCACTAAACATGCCCCCAAGACATTTGCGCCGTCTCTTTGTCCGGCGCTATAAATATTTTTATTTCTAGTTTCGCCTGTCACCCGTACCAGCTTCAGCTGTTTACTCTTTCTTCAGGGTCGCAAACACCGCCCTTTATTGGGTTGACAAGTTAGCCAACGGGGTGGAGCTACGCGCGAACCATCAGGAAGGATTGATGTGGCAGCGAACGAATTTATTTAAGCTTAAGCGACTTAAAATAGCTATGCAGAACTTGCAAAAACCCTGCAAAAAAAATCTACCTCAGTAAATTCAAATGCTTACAGCGGTCATCAGCAGAAGTGTTCTGTCACCGCCTGTTCGCAGTTTGTGCGCAACCTGCTGAAGAACCTGTGGATAACTTTCGGCAAACGACTTACACACACCCTCAATGGTCTTTACGCACAGGCCCCAAAGCCTATTTTCCACAACCTAAACCGCCAGGTTAGGCTATGCGTTTCAGCTACTTAAACCACTTAACCACAGGCAGAGCCTCCCTTAACAAACAACAATAACAATTCTTTAATATATAACTATCTTATTATTTGACTCCTAAGACACGTGTCCATAGAATCTCGCACCCGTATTTTCGATGGCCAAGTTGAGTAGGACATGAAAAGAACATTTCAGCCCAGTAATCTGAAACGTGCACGTACCCATGGCTTTCGTTCACGAATGGCCACTAAAGCAGGCCGTAAAGTGCTTAATGCACGTCGAGCTAAAGGACGTAAGCGCATAGCAATTTAACCTGTCAGAGACCTAACCCGTCGAAGACAGTGGTTCAGCAAGCTCATAGTGCAGGTTTGCTCCAAGATAGAGCCCGCTCCTCACGTAAACTGGCGTAACCAGACACAAGCAAGTGCAGGTAGATGTGGTGACTACGTTCCCAAAATCGTCACGACTGTCAAACGCTGCTGAATTCACAGCGGTATTCAGAAACGCAGAAATAAATCTTTCCACCGGTCCGTTACGTATTCGCGCATTTTCAAATAGAATGCGCTGCGCTCGGCTGGGCTTGGTCGTCAGTAAGAAAGGCAACCCCCGAGCTAATCGACGTAATCGTTTGAAACGCCTGATAAGAGAGCGTTTCAGAGCACAAAGGCTTGAATTGCCAGACGTGGATATCGTGGTACAGGTGTTTGGGCAAATTGAAGACGCACAGCTTGTTACCTTGCTAGATAAACAGTTTTTACGTATCGCTCGTGAATTGGGATAGCTTTGACAGTAAATACTCACCAGCAGTTAGCCATGACAGATAGTTGTCAGGTCAACAACACCAAACCAGCACTTCCCGCTGCCAGGTTGGGTCTAGCTGCTCGGTTCGGAGTGGCTTGCATACGCTTATATCAGATAACACTCAGCCCCTGGCTGGGCAATCAGTGTCGGTTTTATCCAACGTGCTCACACTACGCAATACATGCCATATCAAATCACGGGCTTGCTAAAGGGCTGTGGTTAACGGTTAAAAGACTCAGCAAATGCCAGCCATTTCATCCGGGTGGTATCGACGAAGTACCACAGGCTAACGGCAAACCATCGCGTCCAAGCAGCGCTAAATAGGAAAGATCATGTTACCTCCAGAAATCCAACGTATTGTGCTGCTGGTTGCGCTTGCCGCTACAGGCTATTTAATGATTCTGGCCTGGAACGATGACATGCAGGAAGCAAAAGCACCGGTGCATTACGACGAAGCACCTCTGTCTGTTAACGGCATGGATACACCAGCTGTCACTGTAGGGGATTTACCGCAAACTCAGGCATCACCTTCAGCAAGCGGCAGCGATATACCCGACGTTACCCTGCTTGCTCCGGGTAACACTGCCCCAGCGGACCCAAGCACCATAACTGCTTTGCCCGCTGCTTCGAATCTGCTGGAGATCACCACGCCTACTTTGCACGTCTGGATTGATCTGGTGGGGGGCGACATCGTCCGCGTACAGCTGCCTGAATTTCCCATTGAAATAGACCAACCAGACGTTCACTTTCAGTTATTAAACAACTCAGCATCGCAAACCTACATAGCGCAAAGTGGTTTGATTGGTCCGGATGGCCCGGACGCTGGAGCCGGACGAGCGGTATACACCACAGAGCAAAGCAAAGTCAGTATTGCGGCTGGCGAAGAAAAAGAAGTAGTTCTACGTCATGAAGCCGATGGTGTGCGCATGGATAAAGTCTTCACCTTCCGCGGTGATGACTATCTGGTTGATGTACGTTTCGAACTCGCTAATCTCAGTAGCGCAACCAAACAAGCGGCGATGTTTGCACAAATCAAGCGCGATACCCGCCCGCCGCCAAATCAGGATTCATTTGCCCTCGCGCCAAGACCTTACCTCGGTGCGGCGCTGACCACCCTGGATGAGCGCTATAAAAAAGTAGATTTTGAAGACATTGATGATGATGGTCCTCTTGATGAAACGCTGAACGGGGGTTGGATTGCTTTTCTACAGCACTATTTTCTCTCTGCCTGGATTGCGCCAGCGGAACAAACCAACCGCTTCAACGCGCGTCGCAGTGCAGATGGCACCTATCTGTTTGGCTTTACCAGCCCACTGCAACAGGTAGCACCCGGCGCGACAGGTACCTGGGATGCACAGTTTTATGCAGGTCCCAAAGACCAGAAACGTCTGGAAGAGATAGCAGAGAACCTGAACCTCACCGTGGACTACGGATTCCTGTGGTGGATTGCTGTGCCCCTGTTCTATCTGCTTGATTTCCTGCTCGGTCTGGTAGGCACCTGGGGGCTGGCGATTATCCTGCTCACAGTGGTTGTGAAAGTTGTTTTATATCCGCTGTCAGCTGCAGGTTACAGATCAATGGCCAACATGCGTCGTGTGGCGCCATTGATGAAGCGATTGCAGGAACGTTACGGCAGCGATCGCGAGAAGCTGTCTAAAGAAATGATGGCACTGTATAAAAAAGAAGGTGCCAATCCCCTGGGCGGCTGTCTGCCCATGTTGCTGCCCATGCCGATTTTCATTGCGCTTTACTGGGTACTGTTTGAATCCGTTGAACTGCGCCAGGCGCCGTTTTTCCTGTGGATCAATGATCTTGCGGTGATGGATCCGTTTTTCATCCTGCCGTTGTTAATGGGCGCCAGCATGTACTGGATGCAGACTCTTAACCCCCAGGTTGGTGATCCATTGCAGGTCAAAATGATGAAGATGATGCCCATCATGTTCACCGTACTGTTTCTGTTCTTCCCCGCGGGTCTGGTGCTGTACTGGTTGGTCAACAACGTGTTGTCCATTGCACAGCAGCAATATGTCTACAAAAAAGTTGAAAAAGCTCAAGCAGCTAAGTCTTAGGTAATGCAGTGGCCACCTCTCTGCACGATGATCTGATAGCGGCCGTTGCCACGCCTCCGGGTCAGGGAGGTATCGGTGTTATTCGATTATCAGGCAGGGGTGCCGCTGATGTCGCCAGGTCAATCTGCAATCAGACGCTGGTGCCCCGGCATGCAACTTACTGCAAATTCAGCGACGGTGATGAAATCATCGATGAGGGCATTGCCATTGCCTTTGCGCAATCTGCATCATTCACCGGTGAAGAAGTTGTTGAATTGCAGGGTCACGGTGGCCCGGTTGTACTGCAGCGGCTGCTTGACCTGGTTTGCCAGCATGGCGCTCGTCTTGCCAGACCAGGAGAATTCAGTGAACGCGCGTTTCTAAATGGAAAACTTGATTTAGCTCAGGCCGAAGCCATAGCGGATCTTATCTCCAGTTCTTCAGTAGCTGCGGCGCGCGCTGCAGTGCGCTCGCTACAGGGGGCTTTTTCCAAAGAGGTTCATGGCGTTGCTGAACATCTGGCCAAACTCAGAGTACTGGTAGAAGCCTGTATAGATTTTCCTGATGAAGACGTTGAGTTTCTGCAGACAGGCCAGGTTGTGGCGCGTCTGCAACAGGGTATTGACCGCCTGCGGCAACTCAAGCGGGATTCCGTGCAGGGTCAGCTGTTGAACGAAGGCGCATCTGTTGCTCTGCTTGGGGCGCCAAATGCAGGGAAATCCAGTTTGCTGAACGTGCTGTCCGGTGAAGAAGCTGCCATTGTCACAGATATCCCCGGTACCACCCGGGATTTGCTGAAAGTCGACTTACTGCTGGACGGCTTACCCCTGCGTCTGGTGGATACTGCCGGTCTACGCGAGAGTGCTGACCAAGTCGAGCAGATGGGTGTAGCCCGCGCTAAGGCTCAGGCTCAGCAGGCGGATCTCCTCCTGATAGTCGTGGATGCTGCTGTCATAGCAGCCACCGGGTTAGATACTTATGTCTCAGATCTGCTCAACAGCGTGAATGTAGATCTGGACCTGCTCCCCGCCATCGTGGTTCTCAACAAAATCGACCTGTTGCCAGAACCGGAAACAGCGTTTGCCAGCCACTTCATCGTTGTGCCGGTGTCTGCTTTACAGGGCACTGGATTGTCGAATCTGCGCGCGGTAATCAAAGACAGCCTGGGTTTTAATCAAAGCGAAAGCGGGTTTATTGCTCGTGCCAGGCATGTGGCTGCACTGGAGCTGGCACTGGCCCATCTGGGTGAGGCAAAACGACTGATAGATCTGGGTGAAGACACCGAGATAGCCGCAGAAGAGATGCGTTTTGCGCACAATGCCCTGGGTGAAATTGTTGGAACGGTTACCCCGGATGACCTGTTGGGCCGAATATTCAGTGAATTCTGTATAGGCAAGTAAACCGGCATCCTTGTGCCTGGCTAATTTCAGCGCTTCCAATCAGACTAACAGCCACTATACTTTGCGGCCGAATTTACCAGGGTATTCAGGCACATAATGCTGTATCCAGACCATTTTGATGTAATTGTCATCGGCGGCGGCCACGCAGGCACGGAAGCTGCCGCCGCATCGGCGCGCATGGGCGTGCGGACGCTATTGTTGACCCAGAATATCGAAACCATAGGTCAGATGTCCTGCAACCCGGCCATTGGCGGTATTGGTAAGAGTCATCTGGTGGCTGAAATTGACGCCATGGATGGTCTGATGGGTAAAGCTGCAGACCTGTCAGGCATACACTTCAAGGTATTGAACGCCAGTAAAGGTCCGGCTGTAAGAGCGACGCGTGCTCAGGCCGATCGGGCTTTGTACAAAAACGCCATACGCGATCTGTTGGAGCACCAGCCTAATCTGCATATTTTCCAGCAGTCGGTTATCGACTTTGTCATAGAAAATGATCGGGTAACAGGCGTTGATACACAGATGGGGTTGCGCTTTTCCTGTAACAGTATCGTGTTGACCACGGGTACCTTTCTGGGTGGAAAAATTCATATCGGCACAGAAAACCATGCCGGTGGACGTGCAGGAGATGCTCCTTCGATTGCATTGGCCGAGCGCTTGCGCGCCTTGCCGTTCAGAGTTGGCCGCTTGAAAACCGGAACCCCGCCGCGCATTGATGGACGCACGGTTGACTTCAGTGAACTGCAGGCACAACCAGGCGACGATCCAAGACCGACGATGTCATTACTGGGTGATCCTGCCACACACCCACGTCAGGTTGACTGCTACATTACGGAAACAAACGCGCAGACACACGACATCATCCAGAACAATATTGAACGATCTGCGATGTACAGTGGTGCTATTGAAGGTGTCGGCCCTCGCTACTGCCCCAGTATTGAAGATAAAGTTGTGCGGTTTGCGGACAAAACATCACATCAGATTTTTATTGAACCCGAAGGTCTGAATACAACGGAGCTTTATCCCAACGGTATTTCTACCAGCCTGCCGTTTGATGTGCAGTTGCAGTTTGTGCGCAGCATAAAAGGGTTTGAAAATGCACATATTTCCAGACCGGGTTACGCCATTGAATACGACTACTTTGATCCCCGAGACTTGAAATATTCGTTAGAGACAAAAGCGATCAGCGGGCTGTATTTTGCGGGCCAGATTAACGGCACCACAGGTTATGAAGAAGCGGGTGCGCAAGGCTTGCTGGCAGGCATCAACGCTGCTCGTAGTGTGCGGGGTGAAATGCCCTGGGAACCCCGTCGTGATGAAGCGTATATAGGCGTGTTGGTAGATGATCTGATCAACCTGGGTACCAGCGAACCATATCGTATGTTTACCAGTCGTGCGGAATTTCGTCTGCGTTTAAGACAGGACAATGCAGACCAGCGGTTAACGCAAACCGGTGTTGCGCTGGGTGTAGTAGGTGCAGACAGAGCCCAGGCGTTTGAGAAAAAGCTGGCTGGGTTAGGCTCGTTGCATAAAGATGTTGGTGCGACTCGTGTAGTACCTGGCTCTAATGAAGAAAAAATGTTGGGTGTATCTCTGAATAAACATACAGAGTTAGCCGCGGTGCTCAGACGTCCGGAAGTAACATCACAGAACTTTGTACAACTGTTCCCGGAAGTAGACATCAGCCTGATAGAACAGGTCATGATAGAAACAAAGTATGCGGGTTATATTTCTCGTCAGGAAGATGAGATAGCGAAAATACGCCGCCATGAAAGTATGGTTATTCCGACCAGCATGCGTTACGAAGGCATAGATGGCTTATCCAACGAGTTGCGCCAGAAGCTGGAGCAGAACCAACCTGCTACTCTGGCCCGGGCGGCAAGAATACCGGGGATGACCCCGGCTGCGTTGTCTATTTTGTTAGTTCATGCAAAAAAAGCAGCAGCGTCCTGAACGTTCAACTCAAACAACTGTCAGCCGGACTTGCGCAGCAGGACCTGGCTTTAAGCGACAGCCAGCAGGACCAACTGCTTGAATATGCAGCGCTGGTGGAGAAGTGGAATAAAACCTTTAACCTGGTATCCCGGCAGGATATTAAACGGCTGTTACCCAGACATCTGTTGGACTCGCTGGCGGGTGTGCCCCTGCTGAAGGGAGAGCGCATATTAGATTTAGGCTCCGGCGCAGGTTTGCCCGGTATACCGCTGGCAATAGCGGCGCCTGAACGCAGTTTCCTGTTGCTCGATCGCAGCAGTCGTCGCGTGCGCTTTCTTAAACAGGTTGTTCGCAACCTGTCGCTGGATCATGTGGAGGTGGTAGAAGGTGATTTCGGGCAGATGATTGCTGACGATGATATGTACGACACGATAACCGCCCGGGGTGTAACGACAGCTCCAGAGGTTTGGGCTATGGTGGGGAAACACGTTTCAGCAGCCGGCCGGATACTGGTATACGAGAGCACACAGATGAATATTGAAGAAGACGAGCAGCTCCCTGCTGCATCAACCCTGGCAGATTCCACAAAGGTACAGGCTGATCGCTACATCTATAATGTGGCTGGTCTTGAGCAGCGCCACAGTATTTTAATCATGGCACACGCATGACAAGAGTAGTGGCTGTTGCCAATCAGAAAGGGGGCGTTGCCAAAACAACAACCAGCGTTAATCTGGCCGCCTCGCTTGCGCTATCTGGCGGTAAGGTCCTGCTGGTTGATCTGGATGCTCAGGGCAATGCAACCATGGGTTGCGGTATAGACAAGAACACCGATCTCGCCACGACTTACGAATGGCTGGTGGAAGATAAACCCGCCGGTGAAATAGTCGTACATTGCCAGGGTGGCTTTGACGTGTTGCCGTCGAATCTGGATCTAACAGCGGCGGAAGTTCACCTCATGCAATCTGAGGGACGTGAATTCCAGATTCGGCAGCGGTTGCAGGCCCAGGCACAGGCTTACGACTATGTCATCATCGATTGCCCACCCAGTTTGAGTATATTGACGGTCAACGCACTGGTCGCTGCAGATGGTGTGCTGATCCCGATGCAGTGCGAATACTACGCGCTGGAAGGTTTGTCTGCCCTGCTGGAAACCGTAGAGGGGATTCAAAGTGGGCCGAACCCGGACCTTGTGGTTGAAGGTATTTTGCGCACCATGTATGACCCGCGTAACAGCCTGACCCGTGATGTGTCTCGACAGTTAATAAAGTACTTTGGTGATCAGGTGTTCCGTACGGTTATTCCCAGAAATGTGCGATTGGCTGAAGCACCCAGTCACGGTTTGCCCGCGATTCTTTATGATAGAACCTCTCGAGGTGCCGTGGCTTACATGGCACTCGCAGGAGAATTTCGACAGAAACACCAACGCAGCGCCCTGCCGCATTAAAGCGAGGCGCTAAACTTGCCGCACGATATGAGTAGACGGACCAGATGAGTAAGAAAAGATTGGGTCGCGGGCTGGACGCCCTGCTGTCAGAGCGTAAACCCAGCGGCACCCAGGATCAGAAAGGTGCAGGTGACGATTCCAGCGCGACGCAGTCAGCCGCCATCGGACAGGCAGCCCAGTCCACAGTTGAATCCGGTATCGATATAACGTCCATCACTCCCAGCCCCTATCAGCCGCGACGGCAGTTTGCAGAAGAAGCGCTGCAGGACCTGGCTAACTCGATCACGCGCCAGGGCCTGTTACAACCGATCGTGGTGCGCAAAAAGGCCAATGGCGGCTATGAGTTGATCGCGGGTGAGCGGCGTTGGCGGGCGGCAAAACGTGCGGGAATGACCAAGATCCCTGCAGTTGTCAAAACTGTGTCGGATGAGCAGGCGTCTGCCCTTGCACTGATTGAAAACATGCAGCGGGAAGACCTGAATGCCATGGAAGAGGCACTGGGCCTGGCGCGGTTGCGCGATGAATTCAACCTGACGCAACAGGAAATTGCAGATTCAGTGGGTAAATCCCGGGCAGCAATTGCCAATCTTTTACGATTAACGAATCTGGGTTCAGTCACCCGCGGCTTACTGGAGCGTGGCGCGCTGGAAATGGGCCATGCCAGGGCGCTGCTTGCGTTGGACGGTTTGACACAGGACCAGACCGCGGCGCATGTGGTAGATAAAAGCTTATCGGTGCGCCAGACCGAAACACTCATTCGCAGTCTATCCCAGGATAGAAAATCCACAGCGCCTGCCGCAGCAGTGCGACAGGATCCTGATACTGCTCGCCTGGAGCGCCGTATAACCGAACAGATCGGTGCGCCAGCGCGCATTAAACACGCCGCTCAAGGTGGTGGTGAGCTGACCATAAAGTACTCAAACCTCGATGAACTTGATGGCGTTTTAAAACACCTCGGTATAGAGGAATAGATCAGGGTCAGTGCTTTGCCAAAATCGCACATTTTATTCACGCTTTTCATTGAATGGTTTCGGCTGCCTCACTATAATACGCGCCGCCTGATTTGGCCTCGTTAGCAGGATTTACCAGCAGATGAGTCATCCAGGGCGGATTGTCGCAATACAAGCAATGATCGGAGTTGTGTGTGTAGGTGCTTTTTCAGCCTATCACCTCGATCAGGGACGATCCGCGCTCCTGGCAGGAATGTCGAGCCTGGTACCCACCGCGTATTACGCCTGGGTTCTGGGTCGAACCTTAAACGCGGCGCGCCTGCTGCTTCATGGCGTATTGCGGAGTGTGCTGACAATGACGGCGCTGGCGCTGTGCATTGTTCTAACGGCCATAGAGCCGCTGGGATTTTTTAGCACATTTGCCCTGATGCAGTTGAGCTTCTTAGCGCCTAGAAAAGCTAAGTAAGTTAGAGATCGGAAAATAACCTAAAAGCCAGGACACATTAATGGCCGGAAGTGCAGAAGAGTATATTGCGCATCACCTGACAAACCTGACCTATGGGCAGTTGCCTGACGGTTCCTGGGGTTTTGCGCAAACCGCTGAAGAAGTCGCGGGCATGGGTTTCTGGTCCCTGAACGTGGACTCCATGGCATGGGCAATTGGTTTAGGCCTGGTGTTTTCTTTTCTGTTCCGACGTGCCGCGGTCATTGCCACCGCCGGCGTGCCCGGTGGGTTGCAGAACTTTGTTGAGTTGATTATTGAGTTCATCGAAGAAACCACCGACAGCGTTTTCCAACACAAAAATGATTTGATTGCCCCGCTCGCACTGACCATCTTTGTGTGGGTGTTCCTGATGAACCTTATGGATCTGGTGCCGGTGGACTGGATTCCATCGCTGGCCTCGGCTCTGGGTGCACCCTATTTTAAGATTGTGCCTACCACTGACCCCAACATCACCATGGCGATGGCACTCACTGTGTTCGGCATGATTATTTACTACAGCATTAAGTGCAAAGGCGGCATTGGCTTCCTGAAAGAACTGATGTTTCACCCGTTTCCGCCTTTTATGTTTCCTATCAATTTTATCCTGGAAGGTGTGACTCTGATTGCCAAGCCTCTGTCATTGGGGCTGCGGCTGTTTGGCAACATGTATGCTGGTGAGATGATCTTTATTCTGATTGCGCTGATGTTCGGCGCGGGTATTGGATTCTTCATCTTTGGTGGTGTGCTGCAATGGGTGTGGGCTGTGTTCCACATTCTGGTCATCTCACTACAGGCATTTATTTTTGCGGTACTCACGGTTGTGTACCTCGCTCAAGCACACGATGTGGATGAGCACTAGTAACAATTTTCAGATTAATAAATTTCGCATCAATTGGGTGCACCGCGGCTTAGCCGTCAAACAATAACTCGAAACTGGAGTAATCATGGAACTAGCAGGGCTTTTATATCTCGCAGGAGCACTTTTAATGGGTCTCGGTGCGGTGGGTGCAGCCGTTGGTATGGGCCTCTTGGGTGGAAAATTCCTTGAAGCCGTAGCGCGCCAACCTGAACTGTTGCCGATGCTGCGAACCCAGCTGTTCATCGTAGTGGGTCTGATTGACGCAATCCCGATGATCGCTGTGGGTATCAGCCTCTACGTTATCTTCGCGGTAGCTTAAGGCGCTTGATACGCGCTACGCAGCGTCAGCTCAAGCAATCGCTGCCGATCACCACGTTAACAACTAGAGAATTGCGATGAATCTAACCGCAACCTTAATCGGCCAGTCACTGACTTTTGGTGTCTTTGTTTGGTTCTGCATGAAGTATATATGGCCACCTGTGGTGACCATGATGCGCGAACGTCAGGAGGCTATTGCCGCCGGTTTGCGCGCTTCAGAAGAAGCGGATAAAAAGTTGGCAGACGCTGCCAGCGGCGCTGAAGCAGAGCTGGCCAGAGCTAAAGAAGAGGCGGCCAGCATTATTGAGCAGGCCCGCGCTCGTGCTAACCAGATGGTTGAAGAAGCAAAAGGCAGCGCGCGTACAGAAGGCGAACGACTGATCGAAGCGGCTCACGCCGATATAGAACAGGAATTGAACCGGGCTAAAGAAACTTTGCGTACACAAGTATCAACACTGGTGATTACCGGTGCGGAGCGTGTACTGGAAGACAGCATTGATGCCTCAAAACATGAGGACATGATCAAGCGCCTCGCGGCAGAGCTGTAAACCATGGCTGAACTTGCAACAATTGCACGTCCCTACGCGAATGCTGTATTCGACATGGCCAAGCGCGACGCAAGCCTTGATGCCTGGTCAGAAACCCTGGCATTGCTTGATAGCATCACTCAAGACGAAAGAGTTGAGTTGTTGCTTGATAACCCGGGGATTCCGGCTGCAGCAAAAGCCCAGCAGCTGGCCGATCTCTGTGGTGACGACATACAGGCATCAGGACAATTGTTCCTGCAGTCGCTGGCGGATAATGATCGTCTGCGATTGCTTGGTGAGGTGCGTGAACAATTTGAAGCGCTGCGGGCTGAAGAGCAACGCAGCCTCGATGTTGAAGTGATATCTGCTTTTCCGCTCACTGATGAGCAGAGCAATGCGCTGAAGAGTGCGCTCAACCGTCGCTTCAATAAAGACATTACCATTATTGCGAGCGTCGATGAGACGCTGCTCGGCGGTGCGCGCATTCGCGCCGGCGATGTGGTGATAGACGGATCTGTGCGCGGCAAATTAAATAAATTAGCCGAAACCCTGGTGCAGGTTTAGTCCGGGAACACCGGCGCTAACTGTACCAACGTAAGACGTAAGAAAAGATTTTTAAAAGGAAGCCACCATGCAGCAACTGAAGCCCTCGGAAATCAGTGACATCATTAAGAACCGGATTCAGGGTTTGGATGTTAAGGCAGAGGCGCAAAACGAAGGCGCCATTGTCGGCGTATCTGACGGTATCGTGCGCATCCACGGCCTTGCTGAAGCACAGTATGGCGAGATGATTGAATTCGATGGCGGCCTCTACGGCATGGCGTTGAACCTTGAGCGTGACTCTGTAGGTGTTGTTGTTCTCGGCGATTACGAAAACCTGACGGAAGGCATGACGGCGCGCTGCACGGGTCGCATTCTGGAAGTGCCGGTGGGCCCCGAGCTGCTCGGCCGTGTTGTAGATGCACTGGGTAACCCTATCGATGGTAAAGGCCCGCTTAACGCCACGTTAACTGCGCCGATTGAGAAAGTTGCCCCAGGCGTTATCTCGCGCCAGTCGGTAGACCAACCTGTACAGATCGGTTTGAAGTGTGTCGACGCGATGGTGCCGATTGGTCGTGGTCAGCGTGAGTTGATCATCTCAGACCGCCAGATCGGTAAAACCGCAATTGCTATCGATGCGATCATCAACCAGAAGCGCAGCGGTATTAAGTGTGTGTATGTGGCTATTGGACAGAAAATGTCCACAGTCGCCAACATTGTGCGCACCCTCGAAGAGTACGGCGCCATGGAATACACCACGGTTGTGGCAGCGGGCGCAGCAGACCCTGCATCCATGCAGTTCATTGCCCCATATGCCGGTTGTTCTATGGGTGAGTACTTCCGTGACCATGGCGAAGATGCGTTGATCATCTATGATGACCTGACCAAACAGGCCTGGGCTTACCGCCAGATTTCACTGCTGCTCAAACGCCCACCGGGCCGAGAAGCTTATCCTGGTGACGTATTCTATCTGCACTCCCGTCTGCTCGAACGCGCTGCTCGTGTTAATGCGGATTATGTAGAGCAACAGACCAACGGTGCAGTTAAGGGCAAAACCGGTTCATTGACCGCTTTACCTATCATTGAAACCCAGGCGGGTGATATCTCCGCGTTTGTACCCACCAACGTGATCTCAATTACTGATGGTCAGATCTTCCTCGAAACCCAGGCCTTCAACTCGGGTTTGCGCCCGGCGATGAACCCCGGTACGTCTGTATCACGGGTGGGTAGTTCGGCGCAGGTTCCGTTCATCAAGAAAATTTCCGGTGGTATCAAGCTGGCACTTGCCCAGTACCGTGAACTGGCAGCGTTCTCACAGTTTGCATCGGATCTGGATGATGCAACGCGACGTCAGTTGGAACACGGCGAACGTGTTACCGAGCTGATGAAGCAGAAGCAGTATTCACCGATGTCTGTAGCAGAAATGGGTACTTCTCTGTTTGCGGCTAATGAAGGCTTTCTGCAGGACGTTCCTGTGGAAAAAGTGCTCGATTTTGAAGAAGCGTTACTCAGCTACATGCGCTCAGAACACGCTGATTTTATGAATGACATTGACGAGAACGGTACCTACAACGATGACGTTGTAGCGACGCTGAAATCGGCAATCGAAAAGTTCAAAGCGACTCAATCCTTCTAAGTAGGACGCATTCATGGCAGTCGGAAAAGAAATAAAGACGAAGATCAAAAGCGTAGGTAATACGCAGAAGATCACCAGCGCCATGCAGATGGTGGCGGCCAGCAAAATGCGTCGTACCCAGGACAAGATGGCTCAGGGTAAACCGTATGCTGAGCGTATCAGTGGTGTGATTGGTCACCTGGCTAACTCAAATCCAGAGTACAAGCACATTTACATGGAAGAACGCGAGATAAAGCGGGTTGGCTATATCGTCGTATCCACGGATCGGGGCCTGTGTGGTGGCTTGAACGTAAACCTGTTTCGAGCCGTGGTTAAAGACATGGCGCAGTGGCATGCCAAAGGTATAGAAGCGGATATGGGCCTGATTGGAAACAAAGCCCAACCGTTTTTCCGTGCAGTGGGAGGCAACATCAAAGCGGTGATGTCTAACGTTGGTGAAAAACCTGAGCTGGCAGATCTGATTGGCGGCGTGAAAGTCATGTTGGAAGCGTACGAAAATGGCGAGATCGATCGTCTGTACCTGGCCAGCAACGACTTTGTTAACACCATGACCCAATCTCCTGAGATCCGACAGTTGTTGCCGCTTCATCCGGAAGATGACGAGTCTTATCATCATCGTTGGGACTATATCTACGAACCAGATGCCAAACAGCTCATTGAAGGGCTGGTCATGCGGTTTATTGAGTCGCGCGTTTATCAGGCTGTTATTGAGAATGGTGCCTGTGAGCAGGCAGCCAAAATGATCGCCATGAAAAATGCGACAGATAATGCAGAGAAAATGATTGATGAGTTGCAGTTGATTTATAACAACGCGCGACAGGCAGCAATTACC